>JBGPVO010000215.1:0-3930 GCA_041491705.1 Verrucomicrobiia bacterium | reverse complement strand
CCGCCCAATACACCGATCCTTCGGGTGGAGAAGACGTACTGCAGTTGTTGCGGCCCGACCTGAAAGTGCATTCCGTCACCGCGCCAAGTTCGGCCAGTCCCGGCGGTGTAATTTCGGTGATCGACGTCACCACCAACGTCGGCAATGCTGTCGCCGCCCAATCCGTGAGCGACATTTACATTTGTCCGGATGTTAACAACGTCACATCGAGTCGCTGGGTCACCAACCACACCACATCGGGCATTGGGCCGGGCAAGAGTTGGCCATGGACTGGTCCCGTGACCGTGCCTGCAAATCAACCACTGGGCACGAACTACTACATCGTCGTGGCCAATGGCAATCGACAAGTCCTCGAATCCAACTACGCCAACAACACCAACTACGTGATGATCATCATCAATTAACCACGATGACGCGACTGGCGGCAATCATCGTCGCGGGCACAGTATGGCTGCTGGCGGCCACAATGGGACGCGCCGGTCAAGTCACATTGGACAAATCGTTTGGACCGGGCGGGCCGTTGCCTGGGCCGAACTACACGATTTCCGACACGGTTGGCAGGACGGTCGGCAACAACCTGTTTCACAGCTTCAGTCGGTTCAACCTCGACACGGGCGACATCGTGACTTTCACCGGTCCGGCCAACATCCGGAATGTGATTTCGCGGGTAACCGGCAGAAGCGCCTCGACGATTGACGGCACGATCCAGTGCACCATCGGGGGCGCGAATTTCTTTTTCGTCAACCCGTTCGGGGTGATGTTCGGGCCGAATGCGAAGGTGGATGTCAGCGGCTCGTTTGCGGTCACGACGGCGGATTACGTCAAGCTCGCCGACGGGGGCCGCTTCGACGCCCGCCATCCCGCCAACGATGTCCTGACCGCCGCGCCGGTCAGCGCGTTCGGTTTTCTCGGGCCGGCCGCCCCGATTGTCATGCAAGGTCCGAGCGCCGATACGCCCACACCGGTGTTGGCAGAACTGGCTGATGGCAAATCCCTGTTCGTGGTCGGGGGCGATATTCGCCTCGACAATGTCCAGCTCACGGCGGCCTCGGGTCGGGTGGCGTTGCTCAGCGTCAATTCTGCAGGTGAAGTGGGTGTCGATGTGGATAATCTCCGATCGGCTATCGACACATCCTCGTTCTCCCAACTGGGCAACATCAGTCTGACCACATTCGCGAGTTTGGATGTGTCGGGTGATCCCGGTGGTCGCATCGACATCCAGGCACAAAACCTGACTGCGCGCGACTTGTCCATGGGCGCCTCCTCGATCGGCCAACAGGACGGACTGGGGATCGATTTTACGGTGCGCAACGCCATCACGTTGCGCGGTGGCACAGGCATTTTTCTCGATGCCTTCGATGTCGGTGCCGCAGGTGAATTTTCCATGACGGCGAGATCCGTCTCTCTACTGGGTGAACCGGTGACGGGAGAAGGGGCGGTCAACATAGTGACTGACACGATCGGGGACGGGAAGGCCGGCGACATTATCATTCATGCCGATACGCTGGTGATGCGGAACGGGGCGCTGGTGACGGCGAGCACAGAAAGTGCGGGCGATGGAGGCAACATCGGCATAACTGTCAAGTCGATTCACATGGAAGGCCAACAGTCCACCGCGCTGCTCTCGACCACTTCGTTTGAAGGCCAGCCCGGTAACATCACCATCCAGACCGATACATTAACACTTCGGGCTGATTCCAAAATCACGGCGGAAGCTTTTGGCCCAAGCCCTGCGGGTGCCATCAACATCACCGCCAAACATGTTCTTGTGGACGACCTCGGCGGCTCACAAGGCGGCTTCGCTGGCATCTCGGTCAACAGCGACACGTCCGGCTTCAGCTCCGGCCTGCGCGCCGGCGACATCGTCATCAATGCTGACACTCTCGATATGCGCAACGGTTCACGCATCAGTTCCTCCTCGGCCAGCGACAGTCCCGGCGGCGACATCTTCGTCAACGCCACGCGCGAGATACGGCTGGCCGACAGCCAAATCGAAACGCAAGCCGGCGGCGATGGCGGCAACGTGCATTTGGTCGCCCCCGCTTTCGTGTATCTGCTGGACAGTCAGATCACGGCTGCGTCGATCAATGGCAATGGCGGCAACATCACCATCGATCCGCCACTGGTAGTCCTGGACAACAGCCGGTTGTCGGCCAGCGCCATTCATGGCAATGGCGGCAACGTCAATATCGTCTCCGATTTTTTTCTGCAATCCGAGAGCGTGGTCGACGTTTCTTCGGAATTTGGACTGCAGGGTACCGTCACCATCACCGCACTGGATGCCCAATTAAGCGGCAGCTTGATGCCTTTGACTGTGGAGCCGATCGATGCAGAGACGTTACTGCGGCCCGATTGCGCCGTGCGGCTGCCCGGTGGCGTCAGCAGCTTTACCACGCTTGGTCGCGGCGGGGTGCCGGTCGAGCCGGATACGTTGCTGCCCGCGATTTCGGGCGTCGGACAGGGCGATGCGGAATAGACGCACCGGCGCAAATGACGCTCTGACGATGTGACTCCATTTGATCGTTTCACGGCTGCCAGTTCCATTTATGCGATGCCGAAGACTTGCTTGGCTGGCGGGCTGCATAATCGTGAGTTGGGTCGTCGGTGTGACCGCGCAGCAGGACACGCCGCCGCAGTTGTCCGGTTTGGCGCGCGTGTTTGTGAGCAAGTTTCACTTCGAAGGCAACACGATCTTCTCGGATGAAGAACTGTCCCGCGTGGTCGCGCCCTATGTCGGTCGTGAGATCACCCGAGAAGAACTTCAGGAAGCGCGGCGTGCGGTCACGCTCCGGTACGTCAACCAGGGGTACATCAACTCAGGCGCGGTGATTCCAGAGCAGGAGGTCCACGACGGCACCATTACTCTTCGCATCATTGAGGGCCGGCTGACGGAGATCGAGGTGACGGGCAACCGTTGGTTGCGCGACCGCTATCTCCAGCAGCGTCTCAAACTCTGGGCTGGTCCGCCGCTCAATGCGAATGAACTTCGCGAGGGACTGCAACTGCTGCGGGAAAACCCCAACGTCCAGCAGGTCAACGCGGAGTTACAGCCTGGCGCGCTGCCGGGCGAAGCCCGCTTGTTGGCGCGCGTCCTTGACCAACAACCCTTCCGGCTCGGGCTGCAGGTGGACAACGCTCGTCCGCCCAGTGTCGGCGCTGAGGAAATTCTGCTGCTGATTGGCGACCGCAACCTGACCGGCCACAGCGATGCGCTGGATCTGAGCTACGGAATCGCGCACAACGGCGCGGATGACTTCGTGTTCAGCAAGCTGGACAACGTCGCCGGCTCGTACGCCCTGCCCGTCACTGCCCGGGAAACGACCCTTCATATTTACGGCAGGAAGGACGATTTCACGATCATCCAGGAGCCGTTCAATCCGGCGAATATTACGAGTGAATCCGACCGCTACGGCGTCAGCCTGCGCCAGCCCCTGTATCGTACTGCCAGCCGCGAATTGGCACTGGCCTTAACCTTCGAGCGCCGGGAAAGCGAGACGTTTCTACTGGGGCAACCGTTCTCACTGACCCCCGGTGCTGTCAACGGCAAGACCCGTATCTCCGCCATCCGATTGGCGCAGGAATGGATCGACCGCAACCAGAACCAGGTCTTGGCCATGCGATCAACCTTCAGCTTCGGCGTTGATTTACTCGACGCGACCGACGCGGGCACCGAGCCCAACGCCAAGTTCTGGGCGTGGCTGGGGCAGTTTCAGTATGTGCGCCGGTTGTTCAACACCAGCAACCAACTTATCCTGCGCACCGACGTGCAGTGGACGGACCAGCCGCTATTGTCGCTGGAGCAATTCACGCTGGGCGGAGCCAGCAATGTCCGCGGCTACCGCGAGAACCAACTGGTTCGTGATCGCGGCGTGTACAGCGGCGTCGAAGTGCGGGTCCCCGTGCTGGTCAACAGAATCGGTGCACCCATTG
>JBGPVO010000214.1:0-3934 GCA_041491705.1 Verrucomicrobiia bacterium | reverse complement strand
TACACATTATGTTGTGTCGAAGCAGTATGATGACGAGCGGATTACATGGCATCGTACGCTGGCAGGCGCCACCGGTTTTGCTTTTCAGCGCTGAAATTGTCGTGATACCAAATGTGGTGACACTATGAAGTTGATCATGACATTACTGCTTGCTGCCCTTACCGCAGGAGGTGACAGAGAGTATGACTCCAGACTGAATGGGACATGGCGCTCTAATCGGGATGAGACTGTCGCGACAGAGTTCAAGAGAGACCCGCGATGGACAAACGCGCCGCCAGAGAAGATTGAGCGATTCAGAGACATGTTTGGGCGAATGACGATTACCTATTCCAACGAAGTCATCACCACGGACTTCAAAGGAGGTCCAACGACGTTCCGATACAAGGTGGTGAATCGAGGCGACCAGTTTGTTGTTATCCGCACGCGTGGCGGCATCCTGGACGACCGGAACTGGCGGATCGACTTTACTAAAGATCGTGGGGGTTATTGGATCGACTTTGGGGCATTCGGAATCCGAGAGAAGTTTGACAGAATCAGCGCTCAACCAATTGGTTCTGCAAGTGCGGCTTCGTCGCAACCCTAACTTCTATCGTTAGCGTGAAAGGATCCCTGATTACTGGTCGTTGTTACTGCGGCAAGGTGCGGTACCGGGCGAGCGGGCCGCCGAAGTTTCAGGGCAATTGCCATTGCGCAAATTGTCGGCGGGCGGCCGGGGCACAAGCGGTCGCGTGGATTTCAGTCACAAAGGCTTCGTTCAAGTTCACACGCAGGCGCCCAAAACGCTACCGATTCCGCCTAAACCGTGCAAACTCCCCTTGAGAAATAGTTCTCGCGTTGCGTCAGCGCAAAGGTGGCGTAGAATGTGTGGCGCGACATGAAGCCGATCTATCTGGATTACAACGCAACGACGCCCATTGATCCGCGTGTGGCGGAGGCGATGTGGCCGTTTGTCGCCGAACATTTCGGCAATCCGTCCAGCACGCACGAGCTTGGGCGGCGGGCGAAAGCGGCGGTGGATAATGCGCGAGCACAGGTTGCCGGCTTGTTGGGCTGCGAAGCCGACGAGGTCGTGTTCACCGGCGGCGGCAGCGAATCGAACAACACGGCGATCAAGGGCGCGGCCTTCGCGCTGCACAAGAAGGGCAATCATATCATCACTTCGCAGGTCGAGCATCCGGCTGTGCTCAATCCGTTGCGGTTTCTGGAGCGCAACGGATTCGCGGTTACCTATCTGCCCGTGGATCGCTTTGGCATGGTCAAGGTGAGCGACGTTGAGGCCGCCATCACGCCGAAGACGATTCTGGTTACAATCATGCACGCCAACAACGAAGTCGGCACGATTGAGCCGGCGGCAGCCATCGGGCAGGTCGCACGCAGTTCCGGCGTGCTGTTTCACACCGACGCGGCGCAGTCGGTTGGGAAAATCCCGACGCGGGTCGACGATCTCAATGTGGATTTGCTCACCGTCGCCGGCCACAAGCTCTACGCACCCAAGGGCGTCGGCGCGTTGTACGCGCGGCGCGGGGTGAGATTCGAGCCGTTGATCCACGGTGCGGGGCATGAGTTGGGCCGGCGCGCGGGCACGGAAAACGTGCCGCACATCGTGGCGTTGGGCAAGGCGTGCGAACTGGCGGCGACAGAACTGGAATCGCGGCGCGCGCATCTGTTGAAGCTGCGGGATCATTTTCACGACCGGTTGAAGGAACTGTTCGGCGCAAGCCTGCATCTTAACGGGCATCCAACCGAGCGGTTGCCCAATACAATCAACGTCAGCTTCGAGGGACGCGTCGGTAGCGAAGTGTTGGACGCGCTCGGCGTGGTCGCCGCCTCGACCGGTTCGGCCTGCCACGCCGGCAGCCACGAGTTGTCGCCCGTGCTCAAAGCGATGGGCGTGCCCGAGCGCGTCGGACTGGGCGCGGTGCGGTTCAGCCTGGGCCGTGAGACAACCGCCGAGGAAATAGAGTGCGTGCTGGCGCTGTTTGAAGCCAAATTGGCGGCAGCCAAGACATAAGTAAAGAAGATCAAGTATGAAAAATATCATCGTTAACTTCTTGCGGCATTATCGGAAGGCAATTGTCACGCTGGCACTGGTGGCGGCGGCCTGCTGTGTCGTGGAGTTGTCCCGAACTCATGCCGAGACGGTCGCGAAGCCGCCGCACACTAAGGTGGGTATCGTCATCTATTCGGGCGACCCCGAAACCGTTTGGAACGCGTTTCGGTTCGCCAACTTCGCCCTGAACGAGGGTGATCAGGTGAAGGTCTTTTTGCTGGCCAAGGGCGTCGAATGTGAATCGCTCAATAACGAGAAGTTCAAAATCACTGAGATGATGCAAACGTTCGCCAAACAGGGCGGCCAGATTTTCGCCTGCGGCACGTGTCTGCACTTTCGCCATTCGGAAGGCAGCAAGCTCTGTCCCCTGTCCTCCCTGCAGGACATGTACAACATCGTCAAAGAGTCCGATAAAGTCCTCACCTTCTGAAAACGGAGAATTAACGCTCTGAACACAACCAAGCCCCTCAGCGAAATGACACCCGAAGAAATCAAGGCGGCAGTGAAAGAGAAATACTCCGCAGTGGCGAGCACACCGGACGCGGATTTCAAGTTTCCCGTCGGACGCGAATTCGCGGAAAGCGTCGGCTACCCGAAAGCGTTGCTCGATCAACTGCCCGCCTCGATGTGGGAATCGTTCACGGGCGCGGGCAACCCGCAGCCGTTCGTGGACGCCAAGCCGGGCGAGACGCTGCTTGATCTGGGCTGTGGCGCGGGACTCGATCTCTACCTCTACGCGCGGGCCGTCGGGCCGTCGGGCAAGTGCTTCGGCGTGGACATCTCCGAGGCGATGGCCGACAAAGCGCGCGCGAACATGCGCAAGCTCGGCATTGCCAACGTCGAACTCCTGGTCGGGCACTCCGATAACATCCCGCTGCCCGACGCCTCGGTGGACATTGTCGCCAGCAACGGCATCTACAATCTCTCGCCCGTCAAAGAGCCGGTGATGCGGGAAGTGTTTCGTGTGCTGAAGCCGGGCGGTCGCACCATCTTCGCCGAGGTGATCTTGAAAAGCGCGTTGCCCGACGAGGTGCGCAAGGGTGCGAAGGATTGGTTTCGCTGCATCGGCGGTGCGTTGCCCGAACCCGACTTTGTGACGCTGATGCGGAAGGTTGGATTCCAGCAGATCGAGGTGCTCGCCAAAGGACGCAACGCCCGCACGGGCCACGAACTGGCCGTATGCGCTAACGTGCGCGCCTACAAACCGCGCGGATGATTTTGCCCGGCCGCCGCCGAACGGCGCCACGTGCAAAATGCTTTGTTTTTTTGGCCTAGGTTTGTTCTACTCTCTGCGGTGGCAGAAACTCGGGTTTGGAGAAATGTCATGAAAAGACTAACATTCATCTCGCTCATCTTGCTCATGCTCGGCCTTCCGTCAGTCCGCGGCGCGGAACTTCCGTCCATCGCAGTGGCCGACTTCACATCGGACCGGGTGGCGGGCTGGGAGTGGTGGAAAGACCTGACGCACGGATTACCAGACATGATCACCGATGGACTCGTCAATTCCAAACGATTTGACGTGTACGAGAGAGAAAAACTGAACACGATCATGCGCGAGCAGGGCTTCCAGGCTTCCGGGTTTGCCGACCCGCAGACCGCTGTGGCGCTCGGAAAAATGGCCGGCGTCCACTACATCCTTACCGGGAAGATCCTCGACTATGGGAGGGAAGTGCGGGACTTCGCCGGCTACGGAGTCCACACGCGCACGTCGTTCTACCGGTTAAAAGCCGGGATCAAGATCATGGACGTCAAAACCGGCAAACTGCTCTTCTCCAGAAACGATGGCGCCGAGGAGCAGGTGGCCGAAAGTTCCGGCATGAATTCGTTCGACACCACCATGGCGTCGAAGCTGGCGGAGGAAGTGTCGGCCAAGTTGCTCAAAGC
>JBGPVO010000213.1:0-3985 GCA_041491705.1 Verrucomicrobiia bacterium | reverse complement strand
CTCCGTATTGGTTGGTTGGTTCTCTTCACACCCGTCTCTATAACTCTGCCTGCCGAATGAGCGTGAATTGAT
The DNA here is from genome assembly GCA_041491705.1 of Verrucomicrobiia bacterium. GTDB lineage: Bacteria > Verrucomicrobiota > Verrucomicrobiia > Palsa-1439 > Palsa-1439 > Palsa-1439. The sequence continues at coordinate 3,913 of JBGPVO010000213.1, read as the reverse complement.
AAAATTGCGGCTGTCATTGAGAGAATCAATGCGATGAACATCCATTACCTGGAGTTGTTCTATTACGTAGCCAAGTACGGCGGCATCATGGAAGCCGTACGCCAAATCCCCTACGGCATCCAACAACCGGCGGTCAGTTCGCAGCTGGCGCAGTTGGAGGACGCGCTCGGTGTGTCATTGTTCCAGCGTCGCCCGTTTGCCCTCACGGCGGCCGGCAACGAGCTCTACGAGTTCATCACACCGTTCTTCGCGAATCTCGACGCGGTCGAGGAGAAAATCCGTGGCGGCGCCGTGCCGCATTTCCGCTTCGGCGCGTCGGGCACCGTGTTGCGTGATTACTTACCGGACATCGCCAAGCAGGTCGCCAAGGCCTTTCCGAAGATGCGCCTGTCGCTGCGCGAAGGGCATCAGCCGCAACTCCTCGACTGGCTGAGCAAACGCGAACTTGACATGGTGTTCACGGTTTTGGACGACAGAGCTCCGCCCGGCGCGCGCTCTGAAGTCCTTATTAAACTGCCGCTGGTGTTGCTCGTCGCCAAGAACTGCCGATACACGTCCGCGGCGCAACTCTGGGGACACGATCGGATCGAAGAAGCGCTGATCTGTTTGCCGGCACATGAAGGTATCGCCCGGCAGTTTCAAAAGGGCTTGCATCAGTTAGGGGTTGACTGGTTTCCCAGCATCGAAGTCACGTCGCTCGATCTCATCGAGGCGCACGTCAACAATGGCTACGGCATCGGCGTGTCCGTCGCCAATCCCCAACACAAACTGGCATCCAATGTCCACACCCTGCCCTTGGAAGGCTTCGCGCCGGTCGAACTCGGCTTGTTATGGCATGGCAAGCTGACGCCGCTGATGGAAGTGTTCCTCGAAACCATGCGCAAACGCGGCGACGTGTTGACTGGTTGACAAACGAACGCCGCGCGGAACTACGTACTATGGGTGTCCCTGTACTGTCCCAAAACTCGTCCACCCCGACTTAATGCGCTGGTGCTGTCCTGATCATCGAGCGCCTCTGGCAACGGTGCGTGGTGATGCGTCGCTGGGTGGACGGCTCCATCGATTATTATGCGGAGAGAGTGAGGTCTTCGTTCACAGTGCCGGTGATGTAGGCCAGCATTCGCTTCCAGGGCATGGGATGTTCCTCGCCGCGATGCTGCCCGAAGACATTCACCAAGGACGAGTTCCTTAATCACACGCCGTGGAACGGCAGCGGTCGCCATCAACGTCAGGATCACGTGCCTAAAAGGTACAATCGTATCTTGCCAGGTCTATTTTGCCGCCAGAAGCGCGTTGACTTTGCGCATCACTTCGAAGGCGTCCGCCACGTACAGTACGTCGGTTTTTCCGCGCGCCCAACCGCAGTTCGGATCAAGGTTCACCGCGCGGCGCTCGCTGATGAAACGCCAGCCCACGGCGTGCGGTTCTTCACCGTGACAACAGGTCGAGAGTCCCTTGAGATGTCGCGGGGTCGAGCCGGTCTGGCCAATCTGGTTCAAGTGAGTCATAAGAGTCAGCACCGCCTGTCCGTCCTTGCTCAGGTCCACCAGGGATTTGCTACTGCCGAGCGAGGCGTTGGTAAGTTGGAGAAATCCGCGGATCAAACTTTCGGCTTCGGGCACATGTGTTTGACCGTCGGATTGCTTCTTTGTCCAACCGGCTCCAGCAACGAACAGAAGTTCGGCGTCAGGACGGATCGTCTGCTGGCCTGACGAGGGGGCTTTCACGCCCGTCACGGTTGTGCGTTGTGCGGCCCCGGGCACCGTCGCGGTGACCAACTCGATTTTCGCGGTGCCAACGCCGCCCTGCCAGGGTGCATGACAGCCTGTCTCCAGCACAATGAACCAAGGGCGTTGCGTGCGTTGCAATACCGCCTCCATGCGCTGGCGGTAATACCAACGCGAGATCGTCACCCCACTTTTCGCAGCGACGAGGTCCGTCACATGCGTATCCGCCCGCCCACCAAGGCGATGTGCCAAACCCGCAACGACCCGGTTCCAGCGGGAGGTTGCCGGTGCAATCACAAATGTCGGGTTCGTGGCCCGGCAGAGTGCTTCGGCTGCGACAATGTCGCTACAGTATCGAGACTGGCTGAACTCGGCGCCCTCGACTCCAAGGAACCGTGAGGCGCCGCACCCGGCGATGTGATTCGCGGCCACCTGAAGAGCTTCACCGACAAGACCAATGGCCAGCTTCGCTCCGCACGCTTCGGCAACGTCCCTGGCTGCGCCCAACGCTTCCAACGCCGACTTGGCCGGTACGGCATCTCTTTCCACGTGCATCAAAATCAAGACTGTATCCACGGTTGTTCCTTTCCTTTCGTGTCAGGCGTTCGTGATCCAGGAAACGATGTCCCGGGCGATTTCGTCGGTGCTGAGATCTTTCACGATCTTCGTGTCGCGGCGCTGTTTCGGCAGCGCCACGCTGGCAAACGTGACGCCCGCAGCGCCCACCTTGCTCGTCCCGGCTTTTTGCAGGGCGGGCATGATGCCGCGCATGTTCGCCATGCCGACCTGAGGATTATTCGGCGGCTCGGGCAGGTTGCCGGTGGCCCATCCGAACACCGCTGGCGGACCGACGCATGTTGATACCTGATGTTTGCCCCCCTCGATCCGTTCGAGTATCTCGATGGAGCCATCCGCGCCGGTAGTAAGTTTGTCCACACCCTGGAACTGATTGACAATCCCGAGCATCTCGCCAAGGATTTGCATCGTCGCGCTCGAACCCCGCGACGCCGATTCCCACCCACCGAAGACCAGCAATCGCGACATATCGAGCCCGGGAATCGCTTTGATGGCGCCCGCCAACGCCGCCGCCACTTCTGCCGCCTCGGTAAACCCGCTGGCGGAGCCGTCAATCGCAATCAACTCAAACGGCGCCTTCTGGGCGACGGTCATCATTACTTGCTGCAGTTTGGCTTTCGGGCCGAGGCTTACGAGCCACACCTTGCTGCCCGGCGCGTTTTTCGCCAGGTGCGCCGCTTCAACTAGCGCGTGCCCGGCCCAGGGATCAAGCACGGCGGGCAACATCATTTCGTTTTTCAACGTTGGCCCGGTCGCGCCCGACACCGGCTCCAACGTTTGCAGCGGATCGGGCACAATACTTCCGCAAACGACAATTTGATATGCGACACTCATCCGTTCATCTCCTTGGTAAGAAATCAGTTTTCAGCGGAGTGCAATCCACCCGCTCCCGCGCGAAACTCGATCAGACCTCGCTCGGGGTCGGTGGGATGGGGAATGGTGCAGTTCCAGATACACGCGCCGCAGTGGATGCATTTCTCCCGGTCAAATGCCGGAATTCCGTCTCCACCCGGTGTGATCGCCTGGCCGCTGCAAATCTCGATGCAAACCTTCGCGCCGCATTCTTTGCAAAGTTCCGGGTACAGAAATGCGATGTGATCGGCGTACCCCGCCGGCGCCTGCACCTTCCCCCCTATCAACAGAGCATCCTGGTGCGAGACGAGTAATTTGCCATCGTAAGGGATCGCGGGCCAACCCACACGGTCCATGAGCGCGTTGTGGATACTGACGCCCCTGGCGGCACATTCCTGGCGCAGTTTCTCGAGTTCCGAGAGGGGAATTCGGTCCTTGTAGTATTCCTCCAATGGCGGCGTATGCTCCAAAGCGGAGCGGGGCTCCACAGACGCGGCAAGCCTGCCTTTCGTTGCGCCCGTCACTGCCATGCCGATGAGGCCCGTGACAACGCCCCGGTGAAAACCGTCCCGCGCGCGTTCGGCCACGCGACTTTCGGCTTCCACCCAGCTGGCGCGTCGCCGTTTCACATACGTCGCTTCGAGGTTCTCTTTCGTGAACGGCTTGTGCTGTTCGAGCAACTCCAACACGGCCTCGCCAAGTTGGACGCCCGTGACCCACGCCTCGTCCACCCCACTGCCGGTGAGGACGTTCGTGCT
>JBGPVO010000212.1:0-3989 GCA_041491705.1 Verrucomicrobiia bacterium | reverse complement strand
GTCGGCCTGAAACAGCCATCGCTCCATTGGATCGTCAGGCAGGGTCTTCGCGCCCAGCAAGTCTCCGGCCTGTTGCGGTCGACCCGCCGCCACGGACCGTTGTGTGATTGACCGCAGGACGTCGTAGCGACCCTGGATCGACGCCGCCATCCCTTGCACCAGCCATGCCGGCATGGGCGGCACTGTGTACGCCTCACCCCGCACCGTGGCCTGACCACGGCTCGCCCATTCGGAACACAATGCCTCGACAATCATCGTCAGCAGATTCTCTTCGTCGATGCGGGGCGGCGCCACGCAGTGAATCTGGTACTTGAGGTGTGTGTCGGTCTGGAACACGACCATCGAGATCGCCGTTGTGTTCGTTTGCGCCGGCTCGCCCGGGCGCACCACCAACAGGATCGGATCGCGCCAATTATCAGCCACGCCCATCCGCCTTCGCCACTCCCGTTTGACACGTTCCGCGTACACGCACAGTGCGGACGGTAAGAACTGGTCGTTGGCGTAGGCGGCGAACTGCCGCGAGGCGCTAAGCGTGGTGATCAGCCTGTTGGTGTCCGTAGCGGACACCGCGCTGGCACACCCGGCGACCGCGAGTTGCGTCAGCACGACGAGGGCGGCTGCGAGACGAATGCTTGAGCGTCGCGCGTTCATACCCACCGCGAGCGGACCTAGTGCGGCTGATAATTCAGCACTGCTTCCTGTGGACTCACGGAAATCGAAGAGAGGGAGTCGATCGTCTGCTTCTCCTGACCCAGGTTGGCGAAGACTTTGGCATAGTAGCGGTCGAAGAGACCCGTCTTCTCCAACAACCACGGGCCCATCGGCAACGACCCCAGCGAGCCGCCAACGCTCTTGAAGACAAAGTGGCCACCCTCGATGGTGGGCACACCCGTATAACTGAGGTAGAGCTGCTTCTCTACCGAGCCGCCGAAATGGATCTTGCCAACGAAGATCGCCGTCACGACGCCGTCACCGAGTTCAAGCTGCAGCTTGGTCGGGATGACTTCCAGGCCGGTACCCTGGCTCTTTTGAAAGCCAAGCGTCCCGATGAACGCGTTCAGTTGTCCTTCGGTGATGGCAATCGCAGCCGGTTTCCTCTGCGCGATAGCATTATCCAATTCAAACCGCTGCTTGTCTGATGAAGTCAAATCCTCACTGGAGATGCTGATCGGGCGCACGCTCGGTACTTGCAAGGCAAGGAATAGCGCGGCAATCACGGCGAGCAGAATCAGGACCTCGATCATCCGCCAGAAGGGCTTCCACGAGCCGGTCTTCTTTTTCGCCAGCGACTTGCCGCCCTGGCTGGGCGACTTGATTTCACTAAGATTGAGTTTCGCACCGCACGAGTGGCAAAAGATGCGGCCCAACTCGTTATCGTATCCACATTTTTCACAAACTACCATAGACGTTAATCCTTTTTGGGTGACCCCTTCGTATCGCTCGGCTTCGCCGCGCCCCCCTTCGAAGGGGTGGGCGCGTTGGCCGACGCGCTGGTCTCTTTCTTGGCCGCTTCCTTGTAGCTCGGTTTTCGATAATCCGTAGTGTAGAAACCCGAGCCCTTGAATATAAGCCCTGCGCCTGTGCCAAGCAACCGCTTCACGCGTCCGCGGCACTTCGGGCAGGTTTTCTTCGGCGCATCCTTGATCGACTGAAACAGCTCATAATGATGCCCGCACTTCTGGCATTCGTATTCGTACGTTGGCATAGGCGAAAACGCGCATCGTTATCGAGCAATTCAATAGCCCAAGTCAACCCCGAATTCCAGAGGCGTGCATCACGCGTCAAACTTTCGCTTGAAAAAACGCCTTTGCACCGTACGATACCACGCCAACCGAGGAGCGTGATTGAAATCCCCTGCAGTTTTCAACCTGAACCAGTACCTTGACCGCATGTGCGTGCGCGTCGACGCGGCGCTCGACAAGCTGTTGCCACCGGAAACCGCCGCGCCGCCCACGATCCACAAGGCGATGCGCTACTCCATCTTCGCCGGAGGCAAACGCATCCGTCCCGTGCTCTGCCTCGCGGCGTGTGAAACCGTGGGGGGCAAACTGGCGGCCGCCATGCCGTTGGCCTGCGCTGTCGAGTGCATTCACACCTATTCGCTCATCCACGATGATTTGCCGTGTATGGACGACGATGATTTGCGCCGTGGCAAGCCGACCAACCACAAGGTTTTCGGCGAAGGCATCGCCGTGCTCGCCGGCGACGCGCTGCTGACCGAGGCGTTCGCGCTGGTGGCAAAAAGCAGGCCGCCCAAGCGGTACCCGACGCACATGTTGGTGCGCGATCTGGCGCTGGCCGCTGGCAGCCTCCGTCTCATCGCCGGGCAGGTGCAGGACCTCGAAAATGAAGAGCGTCAAGCCAGCCTCGATGAAGTCAAGACGACGCATCTCAACAAGACTGCGGCGCTCATTACCGCGTCGATCCGACTCGGCGGGATGGCGGGTAATGCCAGCCCGTCCGAACTCAAGCGCCTCACTCGCTACGGCCAGGACCTCGGCCTCGCGTTCCAGGTCATTGACGACATCCTCGACGCCACGAGCACCACGGAGATCATGGGCAAGAGCGTCCGCGCCGACGAGAAGAACAAGAAGTCCACCTTCCCCACCGTTCTTGGCCTCGACAAATCGAGGCAGTTCGCCGCCGACCTCATTGCCGACGCGCACAAGCAGCTGTCCATTTTCGGGAAGAAGGCGGAGCCGCTCCGTGCGATTGCGGATTTTTTTCTGACGAGGCAACACTAATTCAACTGTAGCGGCGCTCTATGAGCGCCGCCGGCGGTCACAGACCGCCGCGACAAATCCAGATGCAACGCGTGCTCGAACCCGAACTGATGCTCGATGACGAGCAGGCATCGGCGTATGCGAACGCGGACTTCGAGTCCGCGCACAGTTTGTATCCGACGCTGTTCGCGGAGACCTTTCCGAGTCGGTCGGCGAAAGCGCTCGTGCTTGATCTCGGCTGCGGCCCGTGCGACGTGACGATTCGGTTTGCCCGGGCCAATCCCGGCTACACGTTCCATGCCGTGGACGGCTCGACGGCGATGCTGAAATACGGTCGCCAGCGCCTCGAACGCAACCCCGATCTGGCGCGGCGAATCGAATTGATCGAAGGCTACATTCCCGACGCGCCGATCCCCGTAACGCATTACGACGTGATTCTATCGAGCAGCCTGCTTCATCATCTGCCCGATCCACAGGCCTTGTGGACAACCGTACGGCAGCACGCCAGGCGCGGCACGTTGGTGTTCGTCGTTGATCTGTTTCGTCCTGCGTCGCGCGCCGCAGCAGAAGCGCTGACCGCGAAATACGCGGTGGGCGAACCCGACGTGTTGCGGCGCGACTTCTTCAACTCGTTGCTCGCGGCGTTCACACGCGCGGAAATCGAGGCCCAGTTTGTTGATGCAGGATTGAGAAACCTGAAGGTGCGAACGATCAGCGATCGTCACGTGATGATCGCGGGCTCGTTGTAGAAAGCGCCGCAAGGATCAACTTCGCCGCGCGCTCGCTGGCGCCGGCGCCGCCGAGACTATTGACGACCGCAGCCAGTTCATGCTGCATCGCTTCACGCCGGTAGGCGTCTTGCAGAAGTTCCAGCGCTTGCCGCGCGATCATGTTGGGTTTTGCGTCGTGCTGGATAAACTCGGGAACGATTTCGCGGCCGGCGATGACGTTGGGCATGGCCAGCCACCTAACGGTCACCACCATGCGGCCGATGAGATACGTCAGCCAGTTCACCTTGTACATGACGATCATCGGGCAGCCGAAGAACGCGCATTCCATCGTCGCCGTACCGCTGGCCGTGATCGCCAGCACGGCACGCTGCATCAATTCGTGCGCGTTGCCGATTTCCACCGTTACGCCCGGATGCTTCATCATGGCCGCCGATTGGGCGTTCACGGCGGCGGCCACGAACTTCAGGTCCGCCGGCATCAGGTCGACAACTCGGGCCATAATCGGGAAGATATTCGCCACTTCGCGCTCACGACT
>JBGPVO010000211.1:0-3992 GCA_041491705.1 Verrucomicrobiia bacterium | reverse complement strand
GGCTGAAGACGGTTGTTGCGCCATTGTACCAACTCGGCGGACAGCAACTCGGCGATTTCCTTGTCCCAGCGCCCACGCACCAACTCGGCAGGCACGCCGGCGTTCATCCTCATGCCGAACGCCGCGCGTTCGGCGGCGCGCAGTTCAGGTGTGACCCTTTCCTCAAAACTGACTACTGGCTTCTGGCTCCTGACTCCTTCGATGTACCGGTCCGTGTCCGGTATGTTTTGCCAACGTCGCCCGCCAACGGTCGAGCACGCGCTCGGGCCGAGGCCGAGGTAGTCTTTGCCTTCCCAATACGCGATGTTGTGCGCGCACTGGCGATTCGGCTTCGCGAAATTGCTGATCTCGTACTGCCGATAGCCCGCCGCCGCCAGCGTCTCGATCGCCGTCTCGTACATCGCCAGTTCCAGCTCTTCGTCAGGCTTGATCAATCCCTTCTGGAGCAGCGACCAGAAATGTGTGTCCTCTTCCAGGATCAGGCAATATGTCGAGAGGTGCTCGGGCTGAAGCGCAATCGCTTCGGCCAGCGTCTTGCGCCAATGCGCCATCGTCTGACCCGGCAGCCCGAACATCAAATCGAGATTGAGGTTGTCGAAACCCGCCTCTCGCAACTTTTCATAAGATGCGATGGCCGCCTTGACCGAATGGCCGCGTCCAAGCTTTTTCAGCAACTCGTCATCGAGCGCCTGCACGCCCATCGAGATGCGGTTGACGCCGAACTCGCGAAACAATTTCGCCTTCTCGCTCGAAACCGTCGATGGATTGCATTCGATGGTCCATTCCAGCGGCGCGCGCGGAGAGCGCGCCCTACCGAAGGCCGTTGGCAGGGCGCGGTCGCCGACCGCGCCGCGTCCAAGGATCATCGCGATCCCTTCCAGAATTCGTCTCATCAGCGCCGCGGGCAACAGGCTCGGCGTCCCGCCACCGAAAAAGATGGTCCTCGGCGCAAGTTGCGGCGCGACGCCGCCCAGCTCGGCCAGCACCGCGTCCACATAATCCCCCATCTTCGCCGCACTGCCCGCCTCCGAATAAAACGCGCAGTAGTCGCACTTCGCCGCGCAGAACGGGACGTGCACGTACAGGTGCTCGACTTTGCTGGATTGAATTCCCATACTTCTGACCCAACGATACCGACAGATATGAGTTCAGACAAACCCCAAATCATCCTCGCCAGCGCATCCCCGCGACGGGAGCAACTGCTGCGCGAGATGCGTCTGCGGTTCACCGTGGTCAGGCCCGATGGCATCGAGGAGGCGCACACGGGGGCGACGCCCCGCGTGCTGGCCATGCAAAATGCGCAACGCAAGGCCCGCGCCGTGGCCGGCCGTCATCCCGACTCGATCGTGATCGGCGCGGACACAATCGTCGTCCTTGATGGGAAACTTTTCGGCAAACCGCGTGACATCGACGATGCTCACCGGATGCTCGGTCAACTGGCGGGACGCCGACACGAGGTCATCACGGGCGTTTGCTTATTGCATCGCTCGCTCGATACGGAATTGACGTTCACGGACACAACCCGCGTGTGGATGCGACCGCTCGCGCTCCCGGAAATTGCCGGGTATCTCGGCAAGATCAACCCGCTCGACAAGGCGGGCGCGTATGCCATCCAGGAACACGGCGAAGGCATCGTCGAGCGCATCGAGGGCAGCTACGACAACGTGATGGGCTTGCCGACCGAGCGGTTGCGCGCCACCCTGGAGAGAATCGGGCTGCTGCAGGGTGTGAGTTGATGGCTCCACGCAATCTGTTATCATTGTAAGGGTCATGTATCGCGAAGATTTGCATATCGAGATCGCGCTGCTGGTGTCGCTGCTGCTGCACGCGTTTGTCTTCGGCAGTTGGCAGTATCGCTCGACGCTATCGACGCTGCCGGGGTTCTCCTCCCTGGCGAAACTGATACACGTGGTGCATCCGCCGGTGAAACCCGCCGCGCCACAGGTGCAGACAATAACCTTCGTGGAAGTGGACGAGCCGCGCGCGAAAGACCGGCCGGAGAAAAAACAGGAGGCCCAACGGTTCATGGAGACCGACGCCTCGCAGGTCACGGGCGAAAAACCGAAGGACGCGAAATACTACTCCGACAAATCCACGGTCGCGGCGAATCCAAACAACCCGACGGGCAAGCAGGGCGACACGCCCTATCTCGAGGGCAAGGAGACGCGCGTGATGAACACGATGGACGTGCCGACACAATCGGGCGTCTCGGCTCCGGCGGTTGCGCAGCCCGGTTCGCCCGGTCCGCCGGGCAAGGCGGCGCAACCCACACCACCGGCACGACCGCAAGTGGCGCAGACCCCTCCGCCACAGCCGCAGCCCAAACCCCAGGAGCAGCCGAAGGACGTGGCGCCGCTCGGCGTCAAGATTGTCGAAGAGCAACAAGTGGCGATGGCGCCAAAGCCGGCCGTCCTGCCAGATGTCGTGACCGGCTCGGACGTTCCCATCCCGCCCCCTCCAGCCGAAGCAGGAGGAGGAGGCGCGCCCGCAATTGTCAGCGAGCCGGGCGTGCCGGGCCGCGAGATTATCGCGCGCAAAGCGCATCTGACAGTGGCGGGCGTTTCGCGTACCGGGGTGACCGCGTTTAACGTCGAGGAAAGCCCGTTCGGGGCGTACGACAAGAAGATCATCAGGGCCGTGCAAAGCCGTTGGTTCGCGCTCATCGACCACTACGGCATTTATGAGAGCGCGGCCATGGTGACCGTACATTTCGAGTTGCTCGACGACGGCCAGTTGAAGAACGTGAGCACCGTCAACGTGGAGGGGAAAGGCATTTTGTCGTTGTTTTGTGAGAAGGCCATATTAGACTCCGGGCCGTTCGATCCGTTACCGGACAATTTGCGCGCGCTGGTTGGGAAAGAACCGCGCGAGGCGAGTTTCACGTTTTATTATTAACCGATAAGGGAGGAGCTTCATGCCGGAATGGTTTTTTCGGGGCGGAATCGCCATGTGGCCGCTGTTGGTGTGCTCGATAGCAGGCGTGGCCATCATCCTGGAGCGCACCTGGGCGCTACGGCGGCGGCGAGTCATCTCGCCCACGTTGGCCGCAGTCATTGAAAAGCGGCCCGTGACGCCGCAGCAAACGGAGGCGTTGCGCCAGTTGAGCGAATCGGACACCACGGTGCTCGGCCGGCTGGTGCAAGCCGTGTTCGCCCACGCGTCGCTGCCAAAAACGGAAAACGTCGAGGCGATGCAGGCGTTCGCCCGGCAGATCGTCGGGCGCATGGAACGCGGATTGACCACGCTGTCGCTGATCGCCGAGCTGGGACCACTGCTGGGTCTGCTGGGCACGGTCATCGGCATGGTGCAGTTGTTCGAGGACGTGGCGAAAAAAGGCCTCGGCGATCCGGCGATGATTTCGCGCGGCATTTACGAGGCGCTCACCGCCACCATGACCGGCCTCGGCATCGCAATTCCCGCGCTGATCGCGTACATGTATTTGCGCCGGCGCATCGAGGTGCTGGTGCTGGAGCTGGAGCGCCACACGAACGAACTACTGACGCGCTTGTACCGCGGACCGCAATAAACACCGGCCATGCGCATCTTCGAGCCAACCAAATCGCATCGTCCGCCGTCGATCCGCCTGATCAACCTCGTCGACGTGCTCTTCATTCTGTTGATTTTCTTCATCGCCACGACCACATTTCGCGCGAGCTTGCCCACCGCCGTGAAGCTCGCCCTGCCCGAGGCCAAGACCGCCGAGGAAGTCGGCCGTGAAAAGATCGCGCGCGTCTCCATTGCCGTCGGCTCCGACGAAACCATCTATCTCGACAACAAGCCGGTCGCCCTGAGCGCCCTGGAAACGGCGCTGCGCGAAGCAAAAAAAGAGAACCCGAAACTGCAGGTGCAGTTCTCCGCCGACAAGACCGTCAGCTATGGGACAGTGGTGGCCATCGTGGATGCGGCGCGCGCGGCGGGCATCCCGGACATTACGGCGTTCACGAAGAAATCAGCCCGGTAGTCAATCCACCCTGCAAATGAGAAGGGCGGCC
>JBGPVO010000210.1:0-3994 GCA_041491705.1 Verrucomicrobiia bacterium | reverse complement strand
GGACTTCGCGCCCCGCGGGACAAACGTGGACTGGGTGCAACTGCTCGGGGGCAACGCCATTCGCGTGCGGACGTACGAGCGCGGCGTGGAAGCGGAGACGCTCGCGTGCGGCACGGGAGTGGTTGCGTCCGGAATCATCGCGCACCTCGCGCGTGCTGTGCCGTTGCCAGTCAAAGTGACGGTGCAAAGCGGACGTGTTTTGGAGGTCGATTTCTCCCGCGATGGTGATTGCTTTCGCAACGTAACTCTTGCCGGCCAAGCCGAATATGCATTCGAAGGGACGCTGCTGTAACGCGGCTCGATTGGCTCCAACTCCAGCGTTGACAAGGGCAAGGCTTTTTCTATACTTTGCGCGAAGTCTTTGGAAGTGCACCGCCGTTCCGAAGCTTTGGAAACGGCGTCTTGCCATACAGGACTGAACGAAGAAAGGTGAATGGAGAAGCATATGGCATCTGGCAAAGTGAAGTGGTTCGATACGAAAAAGGGTTTTGGATTCATTCAACAAGAGGGTGGCCCCGATGTGTTCGTGCATTACACGAGCATCTCTGGCAACGGCTTCAAGAACCTGGAGGAAGGCCAAACCGTGGAGTTCGAGTTGGTCGATTCCCCCAAGGGTCCCAAGGCCTCCAACGTCGTGGCCAAGTAGACAGGATTCCGGAATCATGAGCCCCTGGCAACGCAAGTTGCCGGGGGCTCTTCTTTTCCGCCTGGGCCGCTCGACCCTGACTGCGTCTCTCCGTGTCTTGGGAGATGAGCCGCGAATCGGCCCTTCTTCAAGCGGCGAAACTCTTCCGGCTGTTCGCGCTTCGTGACTCGATACTCCCGGACTCCGCTGGAATCGCAACCGAGCAGGAGCGCGTGGGCCTTGTAGACACGGGGCCGCCCGATGATACGCACGGCGTCCGGGCCCGGCTGAAGTCGCCTGTCTAGGACGAGAAAGCTGAGGGGCAGGCTACGCAGATCCACACCTGCAAGCTTCGCGAACCGCGCCCAATTGCCGTCCGTGAAAACCTCCGTCGGTGACGGCCCGAAGTGATGACACCAGTGCCGTTGGTTCTCAGGCGTCAGCATTCCGCAGGCGGCCTGATGCGTGCAAGGCGACACGACGGAAAACGCACCGCGCCACCGCTCGTGCGCGGCGATCAACCTGCGACTCGCTTCGTAGGTGCCCGGTTCAACCCAGATCACAGCCGCGGCATGCGCCATCAGGGGGAATAGTTCCTCAACCTGATTTTCCGCCAACTCGGTGAGCACATGACTGATCAGGAGCGTGCCAAACGATCGATCAGGCGGCTTGTCCAGCCACACGTTGATGGTTGGGAAAGCCTCGCGCGCCTGCCTGGCAGCAAATTGCATCGCCAATGGCGACCGATCCCAGAAAATGAGCTTGGATGACGGATCCTGAGCAAAATGTTCCAGAAATGCGCGCCCGGCAATGCCGCTACCGCAGCCCCAGTCAACAACGTCTCCGCGCGGCGGCGACCAGCCACGACCTTTGAGCTCGTTTAGGACGTACTGCCATTTCCAACGGATACGCTGGCCGAACGTTTGATCATAGCTCTGCAGATCGCGTTCGCTGCGCCAGTAATCCTGCGTGCCCGCGGTGCCGTCGAGAAACAACGTGCGCAATCGCTCCAGCGCCTTCCAGTCAATGTTCTCCCAGTCCATGCTCAAGCAGCGGATCCAGTGCGTGGTGTCGGATGCCGAAGAACTCTTTGAACTGCTCAATCCGCTCGCGCGCGGCCCTTGATATGAATGGTTCCCCGTCGCGTACGGCGGCGATCATCAGGTTCTTCGGCGTGTGTTCTGTCGATACGAATTCGATCATCTTCGGGCGATACCCCGCCCATGAGAGGAACAGCGCCCGCAAACCGTCCGTTGCCCATTCCGCCATCCGCTCGGCCATCAGGCCGTGTTCGAGCACGGGCGCGAGCGGGACAGGCCGGCCAAGCTGTGGCCGCAATTCCTTGTGACAGCACGGAGCCACGACGATCAATTGCGCGCCCAGCTCGATCCCGCGCCGGATAGCATCATCGGTCGCCGTGTTGCACGCGTGCAGCGCGATCAGCGCATCGACGTTCGGCAGCGCGGCGCTGTCGATGGCGCCCGCTGCAAACTCCAATCCGTTCGCGCCAATCTTGCCCGCCAGCGCCTTTGTCGAAACAACCAGCTCCTCGCGAACCTCGACGCCAATCACGCGCACGGGCCGCTTCCACACCCGCGCGAACAAGTGCCACAGGCCAAACGTCAGATACCCCTTGCCGCAACCCATGTCGGCAATGACCAGTTCGCGGCCCGCAGGTTCGCCCGGCCACCCGCAGTCCTTCGCCAGATGCGTAAAGATTTCCAGGTAACGATTGATCTGCGCGTATTTATCGGCCATCGCGGGGCGAACGCGGCCTTGGGCGTTGAGCACGCCAAGTCCTTGCAGCCAATCGCGTGCGGACTCGTCGAGAATCGCCTGTCGCGCCACATCATGACTGCGCGACGGCGCCTCGACGGTGGACGGTTTGTGCGTCACAAGCTTTGCTTCGCCTGATTCGCCAACGAACAGTTGCCAGTCCCGTTTCGTGGTGCCGAGCAGCGCGCTGCGAAAGTGGGTGCCGACCTGTCCCCGCAACCAACTTGCCGTTTCATCCATGGACACGTTCTTCGTCGTGTCACGCGTGGGGTAACGGAACGTCAGCGACAAATTCGGGCCGGTCTTCAATTCGACGAGCCGGCCGAGCACCTTTTCTGGTGCGCCCGCGCTTTCGACGGCGCTCGAAAGTACCAACCGCACAAACGTGCCGTCGCGCAGACTGTCGGTCACGCGCTGAACGAATTCATCGTAGGCATTTGTCTTGGCCATGCCACCATTGTAGCCGCAAACACCGCTGACCGCGACCACTATGGCGTCGCGGGCGCAGGTGCAGGCGCGAGCGACGGCGTAGCGGGTGCCGGTTCTGGCACTGGCGCGGGCTTCTTCGCGGCAGCCTCTCGTGCCTTCGCTTCAGCTTCGCGTTGTTCCTTGCGCTGAACGTACCCGGATTTCGGCAGATCAGGCGGCAAATACTTCGCGACGCAACCGAAGTACCACATGCTCCACAACACCGCCAGCAGCACCACCAGCACAATGAACTTGTTGCGTCCCGCGTGACTCTCCGCGAACGGGTCGGTCAAATCGCGTTGCGCGCCCTCGGGCAATTTGGCGACGCTGGTCAGCGACGCGCCGAAGGGAATGTTGAGCTTGGCCTTGGCGTTCACCGCCCAGCCGTTGGCGTCCAGGATCGGGCCGAGGTTGCGTTTGCGCAACTTCAGCGCCGCGATGATGACCGACGGCAGCGAGATCGCCAGTATGACCGCCAGCACGATGAACGATACTTTCCACGGCGCAATCTCCGTGATTTTGGCGAAGATGACACCGAAGGCCGTCGCCAGCGAACCGAGCGCCACGCCCAGTGCCGCCACCGTGCCCGTATCGAATTTCTTCGCCTGCTGTTGTGCCGCCGCCGCCGTCGCCTTCTCGGCGGTCGCCGCCTGCTCGGCCGTTTGTGCCAATTGTGTGCTCGCAGCGGCATCAGCGACGGCCGCGCGCTTCGCGACCTGCTCTTCAACCATCCGCACCAACTTCTTGTATGGCGACCAGAACGCCTGGCGGATGCTGATCGGATTGTCGATCAGCTTGATGATCGTTGCGTCCCAATCGCGCCCCGCGCGGTCGTAAAACACGCCGTTGCGCCCGACCATGAGATTGTCCGAGTCACCATTGGTGAACGCGGCGGCGATGGTCATCTTCTCGCCCGTGCTCTTACGGCTGCATTCGCAATAGGCGAGGTGCGAACCGCTCAACGCCGCCATGAGACTGTGCTTCGCGATGTCCTCGACGCGGATGCACAGCTCGCAGCTCCGCTGGTCGAGGTACAACGTCCCGGCCTGAAACACCGCCTTCGCCTTCCGGCTGTAGAAATCACGGAACGAGACGAAGTTGTTCAGCAGCTTGTAGAGATCGCGG
>JBGPVO010000209.1:0-4026 GCA_041491705.1 Verrucomicrobiia bacterium | reverse complement strand
GTTCATCCAAGGTGAGTTGACCACACAATCTGATGGGGCTCTGACGGGGTCAACTCTCCGCTCGTAAGTTACCCCATAAGCGGGGTCATGATTTGGCCATCGATCTCCGATTCGCATGGCTTCCAGCGTCAGGATTCGTCGATTCGGAAAACGGCCGCTGTGGGACAAGCCCCAAATCCCGCAACAGCTCGCGATCGGCATCGGCTTCAGGATTCTGCGCGGTGAGCAGTTTGTTCCCGTAAAAGATCGAGTTCGCGCCGGCGAAAAAACACAGCGCCTGTGCTTCCCGCGACAACCGCGAACGCCCCGCCGACAGTCGCACTTTCGAACGCGGCAAGGCAATGCGCGTCGTCGCCACCAGGCGCACCAACTCGAACACGTCCACGGGCGGCTGATCTTCCAGCGGCGTCCCGGGCATCGCCATCAAGCAATTGATGGGCACGCTTTCGGGTGGTGGGTCGAAATTCGCGAGAACTTCCAACATGCGCAACCGATCCGTTATTGTTTCCCCCATCCCGATGATCCCGCCGCAGCAAACCGACATCCCCGCCCGTTGCACGGCGCGGATCGTGTTCAGCCGGTCGTCGAATGTATGTGTGGTGACGATCTGCGGATAGAATTCGGGGCTCGTATCAAGGTTGTGGTTGTAGGCGGTGACCCCCGCCTCCTTCAATTGTTGTGCTGCGTGATCGGTGAGTTGGCCGAGCGTGACGCAAACTTCCATCCCCAGTTTGCTCACCTCACGCACCGTTTCGAGAACCGAATCAAAGGCCTCCGTTCCCTCCCTGACACCTTTCCAGGCCGCCCCCATGCAAAAGCGGGTTGAGCCGTTGGACTTTGCCCGTTGTGCGACCTCGACGACTTCTTCCGTGGACATCAAATGCTCGGCCGAAACGCCCGTTTTGTAGCGGGCACTCTGCGCACAGTAGGCGCAATCTTCGCTGCAACCCCCGGTTTTGACGCTAAGTAGCGTACAGAGTTGGACTTCGTTATCTTGCCAATGCTGGAGATAGATGGCCCTAGCCTGCTGGATTAGGTCGAAAAAAGGTTGGAAATAAACCTGCTGAAGGCGCTCCAAACGGTAAGAATCCATATGCTTTATGCCCACAACACGCTGTCCTTCAACGGCTTGCACTATAATAGCCATGTGACATTGGTTGCAGGCTACAAAAAACGCGCTCCCATTGCAAGAGCGAGGTCGTTCTGCTACCGTATCGCCCCGATATGGACAAGGTCATCCAGACGATCTGCGGCATGTTGCAAAGCCCGGACGGCATGCGCCGTTGCGCCGCCGCCATGGTTATTGCCGAACTGCGCCCGAAGCAGGACGCTGTGGTCAAAGCACTTGGCGATACATTGAAGGACGCGAACCAACTGCTTACGCGTTACGTTTTGGAAGCCTTCGAGGCCCTCGGCTCGCGCGCTGTCGTGCCCTACGTGCTGCCGTTACTAGACGCCCCGGAGATCGAAACCAAGCTGCGGGCTGCTTCGATCATCGCCCGCGCGGGCGGCGACAACGTCGCCAATCTCCGCGACCAGTTCGTCAAGGCCAGTCCACAGCAAAAACGTGTGCTGGTTGACATCCTCGCTCGCATCCACAACCGCGAGGCAATGCAGTTGATCCTCGACGTGCTGTTCGACACCGATTTTGAACTCGTCAAGGAGGCCTGCCAGGCCGTCCGCCGTCACATCGTCGATGCCACGCCAAAGGACCGGGCCGCGTTGCACCGGCAGGTCGCCAAATTCATGACCACGTCGCGCGCGAAGAAGAACGACCGCGTATTGACGTCATGCCTCCTGCTCATCGGCTACATCGGTGCTCCCGATGCCCGCAAGATTTTGCTGAAATACAGCACGCCACGGAACCTCGGCTATATCCGCCGCAATGCGCTCATCGGCCTCAAGGGTTTGCCGTATACTGGCGCTGCCGTAAATCAGATCGCCCGCCAGATGCTCAAGTACATGGGCGAACCCGATTACCCGAACGTCGTTCAAAACGCGCTGGATATCATCGAGAAGCTGCCGCTCGGCAAGTTCTACGACGCACAGTGGCGCAAATTGCTCAAGAGCAAGCACCCGAGCGTTCGCGCCTTTGCCACCCGCAAGCTTGCATCCAGCGATAACGCCGCCGGCAACCGCCTGATGATGAACCTGCTCGGTCATGATGACTCGCAGGTCAGTGAAATCGCTGCCGGCGCACTCGCCCGACACAAGGGCGCGACCAGGCTCCTGTTGGCCGCCCTCGCCCGGGAACGCAAACCCGAACCTGCCTGGCGCCTGGCGAAGATCCTTAAGCCCCACAGTGAGTCGGTGGACAAGAAAACGGCCAGAAAATTCACCGCGCTTGCCTCACGCGCCCTCGAAGCCGGCCAGGCGCGTTATGAAACATTGTTATACTTTCTGCGCAACATCGACCCGAATCTGGCCGACGGCGTCTATCGCGAAGTTGGATTGAAGTACAAGAAAGCCCGAAAATGGGCCAAGGCGGTCGATTGCCTCAAGCAAATCGCGCGCTCCGAGGCGTTTGATGCCGAACTCCGCTATGAACTCAGCGTCTGCAACCTCAAACAGTCAGCCAAGGACCTCGCGCCGCATCTTCGCGCCGAAGACTATGCGCTGCGCGGATTTCAGGTCCTGCTACAGGACAAGGGCTTCAAGCTGTTTGACCGTTTGAAAAAGGAGAGGGCGCTCGAAGCCGCCGATCTTTATTACGTCGGGTTCCACTTCAGCGAAGGCACGGGCGAAGAACTGAAGTTCGGCCGCAAAATCCTCGAGCACGTCGCCAAGCGCTGGCCAAGGACCAAGGAAGGCAAAGCCGCAAAGAACAAATTGAAGCTCCCGCCGCGCGCACAGGTCATCACGCCGACGCCCGTCCCTCACCCCGCCAAGGGAGAGTAAGCTCGACCGGATGTTGTAGGCCGGGTGCTCTCACGCGGCGATCTGTTGATGTAAAATCCAAGCTACTCCTTCAGAGCGTTGGCGAGCAGAATCCACTGGTCGAGGGTAAGTTCTTCCGCACGAGCCATCGATGCCACCGATGCCGCGGCGAACGCCTTGTCCACATCGCCAAACTTCGCCAGTAGTTTGTGCAGCATCTTCCGGCGCTGGCCGAAGCCTGCTCGCACGATGTCGTGAAACGGCGCACCAGCCCGCAATTTCACACGCGGATCGCGTCGCTCCAGCACGACGATGGCACTGTCCACTCGCGGCGCCGGATAGAAGCACTGTGGCGAGATGATGTGGGCAATCGTAACGTGGTAACAGAGCTGCGTGAACACGGTGAGCGCGCCGTAGTCTTTGTGGCGCGGCGTGGCCGCCAGCCGATGAGCAACCTCGCGTTGCACCGTGAGTACCATCGCCCGCGGTTTGTCCTCGCGTTCCACCAGTCGTTCGAGAATCGGCGTGGAAATGTTGTACGGAAGATTCGAGACGACCTTGAATCCTGACCCTTGAAGCTTGAATTCAGAACTCAGAACATCGACCGCGTCACCCTCGATCAACTCGACACCGTCCACGTGATCGCGCAGGTACTGACAAAGTCGCGGGTCCTTCTCGATGGCGACGACCCGCCTGGCCCGTGCCACCAACTCGACGGTCAACACTCCCAACCCCGGCCCGATCTCCAGCACCGTGTCGTCATGGCGAAGGTCCGCCTGCTCGATCAGGATGCGCAGAATGTTTCCGTCGATCAGGAAATTCTGCCCCAGCGCCTTGCTCGGCCGGATGTCGAATTCAGCGAGCAGTCGGCGGACTTCGGTCAGTGTCATCCCGCAGATTCTCTCACGTCATTGCGTCAGGATGCAAAAAACTTTTCATGACCGGTCATTGTAAATGGCAACGGTGAGAACTCAGGCACGGTAAGCTGCGAGGCAGAAACTGCCTGCGCCGATGCAACGAAGAACGTGGGAGTGCATCGAGTGGCGAACAAGCGATTGACGAAGGGGCAAGCGGACCGGCGGGCGTGAGAACGCGGCGATCGTTTGCGTGGACCAATGCGGGGCGCTTCCACTCCTAGCTTTTACGGTT
>JBGPVO010000208.1:0-4039 GCA_041491705.1 Verrucomicrobiia bacterium | reverse complement strand
GCCAAGCGAGAAAGAAAACCATCTGTTCGGAACGGGTGTACTTTCAGGACGTGCTCGTACTGAAACCAGATGGTGGCCAATGCCATGACCAGCGAAAGAACAAAAAACGGCGTCGTGTACAGTAGGTCTCTCCGCCGGACCCGGCCGCGCTGCCACCACACGCACCCCAGCAACACAACAGGCAGCATGACCACCGCCGTCTTGCTCAGCAACGCCAGCAGAAAGGCCGCCAACGAAAAATCGTACCAACACCGGCGGCCCTCTTCGTCAAACCTCAAATACAGAAGTATCGCCACCAGGTAGAAGAGCATTGATAGTGTGTTCTTCTGCTCGCTGATCCACGCCACGGTGGCCACGTTCACCGGGTGAATTGCAAACACGAGTGCTGCCAGCCATGCTCCCGGGATCTTCAGCCGTCGCAGGACCAACCACACCAGAACGGCGTTGACAGCGTGCAACACGATGTTCACGACGTGATAGCCCGTCGCGTTGTCTCCACACAACCGCCACTCCAGCCACCACATACTCCACGTCAACGGGTAGTAGTCCGGAGCTTCCGTCGTAAACCAAAACCGATGGAGTCCGTCACCTGCTTTGACCATCGGGTTGTCCGTGATGAACAGGTTGTCATCGAACACGAACCCGCCGGTCATCGCCGGCAGGTACACTGCGACGGTCAAGAGAATGATGAGAGCGGCGTCAGCTCCCCATGATCGCGAAGCCGCTTTCATGGCGTTTTCGATATCACCGTCACACGGCCGGCCCTCACGAGACAGCTGCCTCGCATCCGCGCCCGACACATCAACCGCAGTGTAATGATGATTGGGCTGGCCTCACCGGCCGTCTTCGTCATGCCAATCGCTCGCTCACTTCTGCCCATCGCGTTCACCAATTCTGTCGTGCTTGCCGAATGCTAACGGAATGGCTAGCTTTACGCAAATGAATCGCCATCGGTGCATACTGGCTGCCTCAGCTTTGGCGCTGTTGACGGTCGTCGCCTACCTCCCCGCTCTGCGCAACGGGTTCATCTGGGATGACAACGACCACTTCACGGAAAATCCCGCGATGATCAGGCCCGATGGACTCCAGAAAATCTGGTCGTCGCTTTCCGTGTCGCGTTATTATCCGTTGACGCTCACCACGTTCTGGATCGAGCGAAGACTCTGGGGGCTGAATCCTCTCGGTTATCACGCCGTCAACATCGCCCTGCACGCGCTCTGCGCGGTGCTGGTCTTCCTGCTGCTGCGCCGCCTCAACGTCCGTGCGGCGTGGGTGGGCGCGGCACTGTGGGTCGTCCATCCGGTGAATGCTGAATCCGTCGCCTGGGCCACCGAACTCAAGAACATCCAGTCCGGCGTCTTCTTCTTTGTGTCATTGTTATGTTTCCTTCGATTCGAGGGGCGACGGCACCGTGGGTGGTATGCGCTGTCACTCATCACGTTCACAGCGTCATTGGCAAGCAAACCATCCACCGTCGTTCTGCCGTTGGTGTTGCTCCTGCTGGCGTGGTGGCAGCGTGGCCGCGTGCGGCGCCAAGACTTCGTATGTGCCGTGCCCTTCTTTGCACTGGCGCTGGCGATGTCGGCGCTCACTATTATCGAGCAAAGCGGCCACGTCGCACGCGCCCCACATGATTGGTCGCTGGCGCCGATGGAACGGCTGATTCTCGCAGGCAGGGCCCTTTGGTTTTACCTCGCCAGCATCGTGTGGCCGGTCAATCTGATGTTTGTCTATCCTCGTTGGACGCTCAACGCGAATCCGTTGACGTCGCTGCTGCCATTGCTCGGAGTCGTGGTGGTCGGCGTCACAGTCTGGCGGCTGCGTGCGTGCCCCGCCGGACGCGCGTCTGTTTTTGCCCTGGGTTACTTCCTGGTCGCCCTGCTGCCAGTGCTTGGGTTCTTTGACATCTACTACTTCCGGTATTCGTTTGTGGCCGATCACTTTCTGTATCTGGCCAGTCTTGGTGCGGTAGCCCTGGTTGCGAGCGGCGCAGCGGTGTTGCTGCCAGGAAAATGGATCCAGGCCGGCATGTCGTCGGTCGCCATCGCGCTGCTCGGCACGATGAGTTACCGGCATTGCCAGATCTTCCGCAATGATGAAACGCTGTGGCGCGACACACTCGCACGGAATCCACTGGCGGCCATCGCCCACAACAACCTGGGAATAATTTTCGACGCGCGGGGACAGTTCAGGCAGGGGGCGGAACAGTACCGCAAAGCGCTCGCCATCAAACCTGATTACCTGGAAGCGCGCAGTAACCTCGGCTTGGCCCTGACCGAACTCGGGCAATACCAAGAGGCCGAGCAGCAGTTGGTGCGGGCGGTGCAGATTAAGCCCGACTTCAGCAAGGCGCATTATTGTCTGGGTAAACTCTATTACCGCATGCACCGGCTGGACGATGCCGCCTACCAGTACGAAGCTGCCATTCGGTCCGAACCGGGTCTGTCGGAGGCGCACTACGATCTCGGCTGCGTGTGGCGGCAACAGGGCCAACGTGCCCGGGCGATCGTCTGTTTCCAGAATGCACTCTTGGTGCGTCCCGACTACCCCGAAGCCCACAATATTCTCGGCACGTTGCTGGCCGAGGAGGGCGACCTCCAAGGTGCCATTCAGCAGTACCAAGCGGCGCTGAGCATCCTCCCCGATTACGGCGTACCTCATTATCACCTCGGTGTGAAACTGGCTGAATTGAATCGGACGGACGAAGCGATAGCTCATTTGCAGCAGGCTGTCCGACTCATGCCGTCATTTCCGGATGGGTACATTCAGTTGGCGAAAGCCCTGTCTCAAAAGGATCGATTCGCTGAAGCGATTGTGGTGTTAAAAAGTGGCTTGAACACCAACTCACCCAACCCATTTGTGGCCAATGAGTACGCGTGGCTGCTGGCAACTTGCCCTGTGCCCACACTGCGCAATGCGCCCCAGGCAATCGAGATTGGCGAAGCGCTGGCCAAGGCGACCGGCCGGAAATCCCCACAGCCTCTGGACACGCTGGCGGCGGCGTATGCCGAAGCCGGAAGGTTCCCGGAGGCCCAACGTGTCGGCCGCGAGGCGCTGGCTCTCGCGACGTCAGGCAACGACACGAACCTTGCGACGCAACTCGCCGCACGCGTCGCGCTTTACGAGAAGAACCAGCCGTTCCACCTCGGCTCCCCCTGATATAAACGCTGCGTCACACCGAGTGTGGACGGCCCCGCGTTTGAAGTCCTATCCAATTGCCGGAGGAGCCGAAAACCTGCGGGCTTGCCTCGCCATAACTCAGCCGCTAGCCTGTCCGCGATGACTCTCGACCTGACCACCGACGACTACTTCATGGGCGAGGCATTCCGTCAGGCGCGCATGGCCTATGACGCCGATGAAGTGCCCGTCGGCGCGGTAATCGTTCGCGACGCAAAAATCATCGCCCGCGCGCACAACCAGGTCGAACTCCTCAAAGACGCCACCGCTCACGCCGAGATTCTAGCGATCACCCAGGCCGCCCATGCGCTCGGCGATTGGCGGCTCGAAGGCTGCACGCTGTTTGTTACCAAGGAGCCCTGCCCCATGTGCGCGGGCGCCATCATGCTCTCGCGGTTGAAGCGGCTCGTGTTCGGCGTGCGTGACGACCGCGCCGGCGGGGCCGGCTCGGTGTTTCCGATTACCTCGGCTGCGGGACTGAACCACGTCCTCGAAGTCCAATCAGGTGTGATGGAAACAGAAGCCCGCAACCTGTTGCAGAGTTTCTTCCGCGCACGGCGCGTGGACGGCTAGTCTAACCCCGTGTTCTTCGCCAGCAGGGGCACAGTTTTCGCCGTCCATTATCTCATCGGTGGCTATTCTGCGATCCACTGGAAACCTCGAGTATTTTCCATTCCGGAGCGATTCGGCTAAGTTCGTCACATGGCAGTTGCGGGAATTGTCCGCCCGACACCAGCTTCCACAGCTCGCTCTCGGTGGCCCGTTGCATGGTTGGCGCCTTTCCGTGGATAAGGTGGTAGGATTGTGCGATCTGGTCCAGGAGGTCGCTGTTGATAAACAAGTAACGGACTTGTCTTTCACG
>JBGPVO010000207.1:0-4039 GCA_041491705.1 Verrucomicrobiia bacterium | reverse complement strand
GGGCGCGCTTCATCCAGCAGTTTCTTCAGCCACGGCGCGTACTCGGCGTGAGTCACCAGCCGCCAGCCGCCCGCGATCTCCGCGAGTTGGAAACTGCGCTGTTGCGTGTCGTACTCGACCTTTAGCTCCTCGATCGCCGCCGCAATCTGCGCTTCGCGCACGTTGCGGAACGGTTCCGTTACGCCCGGATTCTCTTCGTCGGTCGCCTCGGCGAAAATGGTGCGGATCTCCTTCGGCGAAAGCGGCCGTTCCGCCGAGAACAACAACGCCTCAATGATCTTCTTCAGTTCCAGTGTCATGACACCTTCAACACACGTATCTCTCCAAACGCTTCCGCCTGTCGAACCTTCAGGCGTTTCAGGCGGATCAATTCCAACAGCGCCAGGAACGTCACCACCACTTCCGTCCGCGAACTGGCATTCACAAACAGCTCGCTGAAAATCATCTCCGATCGGTCGCGCAGAGTATAGAGGATTTCCTCGATTTTGTCGCTGACGGTGAATCGTTCCTCCATGATCTCGTGAAAGTCCTCGCGAGCACTGGCTTTCTTCAACACGTCGTTGAACGCGTTGATGAGATCGAAAATGCTGACCTCCGCCAGCGGGACGTCCTTGTCGACCTCGATGCCCGTGTCGGGACCGCGGCGCGAAAAGACGTTGGCCTGCTGCTCTTCGCGCTGACCAAGCTGCAACGCCGCGTCCTTGAACTTCTTGTACTCGACCAACTGGCGGATGAGTTCCCAGCGCGGGTCCTCGCCCTCCTCCGTCTCGGTGTCCGTCACCTGCTGGTCGGGCGGCAGCAACATGCGGCTCTTGATGTACATCAGCGTGGCCGCCATCACGAGGAATTCACCCGCGACCTCCAGATTGAGCATCTGCATCAACGTCAGGTACTCCATGTACTGGTTTGTGATGCGCTCAATCGGAATATCGTAAATGTCCACCTCTTCCTTCTTGATGAGATAGAGCAACAAGTCGAGAGGCCCCTCGAACACCTCCAGCTTGACCTTGTAATCGGACTCCACGTTAGCGCAGCCCCACGGCTTTCCTCACCTTCGTCATCGTTTCGTCGGCAACAACATTGGCGCGTGCGGCGCCCTTGCGCAGCACATCGTGCACATAATCGAGATTCTTCACCAACTCCTCGCGCTGTTTACGAAATGGCGCAAAATGGTCCATCAACGCCGTAAACAGTTCCTTCTTCGCCTCACCGTAGCCGTAGCCGCCCGCCGCCAGCTTTGCCTGCAACTCGTGCGACTTGTCCGGGCTCGCCACCAACTTGTAAAGCTGCAAGGGAATGTTCTTGTCCAGGTCCACCTTCGGGACTTCGACAGGCTGCGAATCGGTGACAATGCTCATCACTTTTTTCCGCGCCGCTTTCTCGTCGCCAAAAATCTCGATAGTGTTGTTGTAGCTCTTGGACATCTTGCGTCCGTCCGTCCCCGGCAGTACTGCGACCTCGGGCCGGATGTCCGACTCCGGTATCACAAACACTTCGCCGTACTGGCGATTGAACGCACCCGCGATGTCGCGCGCCATTTCGACGTGCTGCTTTTGGTCCCTGCCGACGGGAACGCGCTCGCCCTGGACGATGAGGATGTCCGCGGCCATCAAGACGGGATAGGTGAAGAGGCCGGCGTTTGGTTTCAAACCCTGCGCAATCTTGTCCTTGTAGCTGTGCGCATTCTCCAGCATGGGGACGGGCGTGACATTGGAAAGAACCCAGGTCAACTCTGTGACCTGCGCCAGATCAGACTGACGGTAGAATACTGTCTTCGCCGGGTCGAGGCCGCACGCGAGAAAATCCAGTGCGACATCCAGTACGTTCGCACGCAACTCGTCAGGATTCGCGACTGAAGTTAACGAGTGGTAGTCAGCGATGAAGTAGAACGCGTCAACGCCCGGGCGCGACGCCAACATCAACGCCGGTTGCATCATGCCGAAGTAGTTGCCAATGTGCAACTTGCCGCTCGGCTGGATTCCCGATAGAATTCGCATGGCCCGTGCAAGATACGAAATGCGCAACGAACGTTGCGAGGAAAAAATCAGTGCGCATGCAGCAGGTCATTCCCGACGGATTCCATGGCGCGCGCGGCATCGCCTGGCGCGAGTCGCCCCAGTGCCACCGCATCGGCGGTCTCGAAAAACGCTTTCTGGTTGAACTCGTCCCAAAACGCGTAGCCCCAGGGATTGTCGAGGTGCGAATACTTCAGCGCCTCCATCATGGCTGGCGGAAATTGCGCCGCCGTGGCCGCAGCCTTCAAGGCGGGGATGGCATTGCGGCTCTTCGCGGCGATCATCGCGCCTTCCGTGGAATAGAACCGCGCAAACTCCCATGCTTCCTGCGGATGTTTCGTGCGGCTCCACACGCAGTTTCCTCCCACCGACAGCCGCGACCAACGCACTTTGCCCTTGGGAACGGGCGCCACTTCCCAGCGGAAGCCCGAGATGTGGTCAAATTCGGTCAACATATACGTGCGGCCAACGAGCACCGGGATCTTCCCGTCGCGAAACAGATTCACGCCGTCGAACGCCTCCACCTCGCCCATCGCCGCCGTCGTTGGCGCGACTCCGCGGGCCACCAGATCGCGATAGAACTGGAGCGCCGCTATTGATTCAGGCGAGTTCACCGTGCACTTCCCGTCCGCGAACAGCACGCCGCCAAACGATTGCACCAACAACAATGGGCGCGGCAGCACGGTTGCTATGCGCGCCTGCCGCTGCGCCGCCAGCCCCGCTCGGAGCGGGGCCAGCCGCGCGGCGACATCGGCAAACTTCTGCCAGTCCCAGGACTCGTCGGGCGGCCGTTCCCCTGACTTCTCAAACCAGTCACGATTGTAGAATAGAATGTCCGTGCTGAAGTGGAACGGCACCATGTAGAGTTTGCCGTTGACGCGGCAGGGCTCGACCACTTCCGGGTGGAATTGATCGGCCAGTGGCGCGATGCCCTCCGTCACATCGCGGAGTTGACCACGCTGCGCCAATGCCGGCAGGCGGTCCACGACGTAGTAGAACAAATCGGGGGCGGCGTTGCCCGCGAGTTGCACGTTGAGTTTTTGGAACTTCGAGGTGTCGTATATGACCCGCACGTGGATCTGCGGATGCGACTTCTCGAACTCGGCGATAATCTGGTGGTGGAGCGCTTGCTGCTCCGGCAGTGTCTCGATGGTCTGGTAGGTGATTTCGACGCGGTTATCCGGCTGGCGGGCGCAACCAGCGAGCAGGAGCAATGCGACCAACCCTCGTCTCATCGCAGGGCCTTCTTCACGTTCCAGCCACATCGTAGTAGTCGCTGTCGGGCTTCATCCTCGTCGCAGCCCATGAGCGTGGCGACGATGCGGCAGGCGCGCGCGCGGAGCTTCTCGTTCGTCGGTTTCACATCCACCATCAAGTTGCTGACGACCTTACCGAGGCGAATCATCGAGATCGTGGTCAGCATGTTCAGCACGAGCTTCGTGGCCGTGCCCGCTTTGAGCCGCGTTGATCCCGCGATCACTTCCGGCCCCGTGTCGAAGAACAGTAGAGTGTGGAGCGTGGAGCGTGGAGCGGAGAAACACAGCAGGAATGTCTGTGCACCGCGGCGGTTCGCTTCGTCGAGCGCGCCGAGCACAAATGGCGTCGAACCGCTGGCTGCGATCCCGACCACCACATCGCGCTTGCCGATGCCTCGCGTGCGCGCGGCTTCTTCGCCCGCGGCCGAATCGTCCTCCGCGCCTTCCACGGCCATGTGCAACGCCGGCGCGCCACCGGCAATGATTGCCTGCACCATTTCCGGATCAGTCGAGAACGTGGGCGGACATTCGCTGGCGTCCAGGACGCCCAGACGACCGCTGGTACCCGCGCCGATGTAGAAGAGTCGGCCACCGCGCCTGAATGCGCGGACGATAGCGTGGACGGCACGCGCGATTGAAGCTTTGTTCTTGCGTAACGCGGGAATTACGCGCGATTCCTCGGTCAACATCGTGTCGATGAGCTGCGACACCGAACGTTTGTCCAAATCCATTGTGCGCGGGTTGCGCTGCTCGGTGATGGCGCGCGTG
>JBGPVO010000206.1:0-4043 GCA_041491705.1 Verrucomicrobiia bacterium | reverse complement strand
GTCTCGATTAGACTGATGTCGCTGATGGTAAGTTCGAGGTTCATGGCGTCGATATCCCGCAAGGGATCGACCGAGCCATTGACGTGAAACACTGCCGGGTCCTCGAACGCGCGCACGATGTGGCACAGCGCGTCCATGTCTTTGAGCTTGTTGAGCCATTGCTCGCGCGGTTTGGGCTCGTGGGGCGGGGCGGGGGCGAGCATGCACTCGATCTCGGCGTACTTGGTCTTCTTCGGGTTGTACATCGCCGAGAGTTTGTCCACGCGCGGGTCGGCGACCTTGACGGCGCCGACGTGATATTCCGCGGCGCGGCTGAGCAAATGGTCAACTGCCATGCCGGTCAGCACGGAGAAGACGGTCTTCTTGCCGACTTGCGGCAGGCCGATAAGCGCGATTTTCATAGGCAGCGCCGCGTGAGGCCACGCGGCCTACAACGGCTTCATTTGGTCAGGCTGGAGCAGAAGGCTTCGATGCGGTCGAGACCCTTTTGGATGTTCTCCATCGAACAGGCGTAGCTGAGGCGCATATGGGCGTCGCTGCCAAACGCGATGCCGGGCACCGCGGCAACCTTCTGCTCATCGAGCAACTTCGTGCAGAAGGAGGTCGAGCCGAGTCCGAACTTGGAAATGTTGGGCAGCATGTAGAACGCGCCCATCGGTTTCACGCAGGTGACCCCGGGAATCTTTGTGAGCCGGTCGTACATGTAGGCGCGGCGCTCCGTGAACGCCTTGACCATCTCGCCGATGAATGATTGATCGCCCTTCAATCCGGCAAGCGCGCCCTTTTGGGCGAAGCTGGTCGGATTCGAGGTCGAGTGCGACTGAATCGAGTCGATGGCCGCGGCGATCGGCTCGGGTGCAGCGACGTAGCCGAGACGCCAGCCGGTCATCGCATACGCCTTGCTGAAGCCGTTGACGGTGATGGTCAGGTCGTAGATTTGCGGATCGAGCGATGCGAGGCTGGTGACCTGCGTGCCATCGTACGCGATTTTCTCATAAATCTCGTCCGAGAGCATGAGGATGTCCTCTTCGAGCGCCACGTCGGCGAGCGCCTGAAGCTCTTCGCGGCTGTACACGGAGCCCGTGGGGTTGCCCGGCGAATTAAGAATGATGAGTTTCGTGGCCGGAGTCATGGCGTCGCGAAATTGATCAGGCGTGATCTTGAAGCCGTTCTGCTCGGTGGTCTCGACGATCACGGGGGACGCATCGGCGAGTTTCACCATTTCGGGATAGCTCAGCCAGTAGGGCGCTGGAATAATCACTTCGTCGTCCTTCTGGCACGTGGCGAGGATGACGTTGTAACACGAATGTTTCGCGCCGCAGTTGACGATGACCTGCGACGGCTTGTAGTCGAGGCCGTTATCGTTCTTCAGCTTTTCGGCGATGGCGGCGCGCAATTCGGGAATGCCCGAGGACGGCGTATATTTCGTGAAACCGGCAGCCAACGCCTGCGCGGCGGCGTCCTTGATGTATTGTGGCGTGTCGAAATCGGGTTCGCCGGCACCGAAGCCGCAGATATCGACGCCTTCGGCTTTGAGTTTCTTCGCCTTGGCATCGATAGCGAGCGTGAGCGACGGGGTGAGGGTGGTGGCACGTTCTGCGAGCTGTTGCATGGGTGATCCTTCTGATTCTACGTATGCGACACGAATGTCCGGGCGTGAGGGTTCAGAGTTTGCAGTTGTAAAACTCCTCGACCAGCGGTTTGAGATTGTTATCGCGGGCGCCGATGATTTTCATTTCCCGTTGCGCATTTTCGGCGGAATCGCTGGCGTGGGCGGCGTTGACCATGATGTCCTGGCCGAGTTCGCGACGGATCGTACCCGGCGGCGCCTTGCGCGGGTCGGTAGGGCCAAGGACGCTGCGGATTTTGGCCACTGCGTCCGGGCCTTCGTAAATAACGGCGAGGATCTTGTCCAAGCCGCCTTGAGCCTTGGCGGCACCCGAACAATCCTCCGGCCGACGGCCGGTCATGAATTCCACGATCTGGCTGAACTGTTGTTCCGCAAAGAGCGGGCCCATGAGGTCGCCAAGGGCTTTCTCGGTCTGTGGGTTGAGTCCGAAGGCGAATTCCTTCTCCAACGCCAGTCGCGCGCGCTGGCCGGTGATATCCTTGAGTTTCTCCCGAAGAACCACCCGGACGGGTCCATAAAACTCCTCGGCCTCGGCGACGCTCATGTGATGCACTTTGATGGCGATGATGTAGAGGCCCGTGCGCGAGAGCATGTCCACGATATTGCCGGGGCGCGCGCTGGGGAACCGGAAGTTATCGGGTTTCAGCAACACGAGTGTCTGTTCAACTTTCGCATTCTTCGGGTACAGGACGACGTTTTCCAAGAAGCCGCCGTCGGCTTCGGAATATCTGGCCCAGAGCTTGAGTTTAACCTCCGCCTCTTCGGGACTGGGAGCGGCGAGGACGGCCGGCTCGAAGTATTTCACCTGGTCGTCGAGACCGACGACGTAATCACCATACGTGTCGCGGATCGTTTCGCCAGCGGCACCCTTGCCGGGTTGAAAACTGCCCACGACCTGTCGCACCTTGCGCACGGCGTCTTCGCCCCGAAATAGCAACATCATGACCCGGCGGCGTTGTCCGGTCTTTGGATCCGGTGAATAGTTGTCGAGGATGTACTGGCGGATGAGTTCCTGAATCTTGCGGTCCTGTGGATCTTTTGGTGAAATCGCAATCTCGGCGTAGCGCTCGACCAGTTCGCGGCCGGGCGCGAACATACGGGCTGCGACCAACTCCAAGGCCGTGCGTGTGAACAGGCGCGCGATGACGCCTCCCGTACGCGATTTGTAAACCGTGTAGGGGTTAATGAGTACGTACGCCAGTTCTTCTCTTACAGCGTTCATTGTCAATGGTATTCAGTCTGCAGTCTTGGCATTGCCCATGCGAATTGAAGACAAGCCACCCTCGCAAGCCTGTCAGCCAGCGAGGGACTGGTCTCGCTTTCTGGGTCGGTCAAACCGATCGAGCGATGAGATGCCTACTTCTTGCCTCCCATGATGCGGAACAGCTTCGTGCCGCAGTCGGGACAGACTCCCTGAATAGCGGGACGACCGTTTTTCATGGTCACTTCCTGTGGTTTCGCCATTTCTTTCTTTGCCTTACACTTCACACAATACGCTTCTGCCACGATGCTTGCCTCCCTTGGGTTCGAATTTCACTCCAAAAACTTGGGGCGCATCTTACTGGCAGCGCCCGATGAGCGTCAAGGTGCAAAAACTGTGACACAAATACGCAATCCGGAGGCGTAGCAAGGTTGTTTTTTCTCGCCGAGGGTGGTATTGTAACTAGCTGTTGGTCGTTTCAAGCTACATACAAGGAATGGGCACTACTCTCACGAGCGAGCCAGTCCAGGGGCGAGGGTTTACCTCGTGCCGTTTTTTCGCTTTCGCTGTTGCCGCGCTCTTGGCGCTGTCGGTTGGGTGCGAACAACAATCGGGGCCCATTTCAGAGGCCGAGGCGGAACGTGAGGTCAACTACCAGCGCGCCAAGAGATTATACGAGCAGCGCGACTTCCAGGGTGCCGCGGAATTCTACAAAAAGGCGCTTTCGGTGAACGCGGATTTCGCCAGCGCGCACTTGGAGTTGGGGTTATTGTGTGATGACAAGCTGGGTGACCCGATTACGGCCATTTACCATTATCGCCGGTTCTTGGAGCTGCGACCTGATTCGGAGAAA
The DNA here is from genome assembly GCA_041491705.1 of Verrucomicrobiia bacterium. Lineage (GTDB taxonomy): Bacteria > Verrucomicrobiota > Verrucomicrobiia > Palsa-1439 > Palsa-1439 > Palsa-1439. The sequence continues at coordinate 359 of JBGPVO010000206.1, read as the reverse complement.
CGGCAGTTGGTCGAGGATTTCATCGAACGGGCCAAGCTGTCGTTGGCGGCGAAATTGCCGCAATCGCCGACGGTCGATACCGGCGAGCTAACGCGGTTGCAGCACGACAAGGCGACGTTGCTGCAGGAAAATGCGATGCTCCGAACCCGTGTGGCGGAACTAGAAAAGGCGGCCAGTGCTGCGGAAACGGTGGCGCCCACCCCGGCGGTTGGACCGATTACCTCGTCACCCGCGACGGCTCCGGCGACAGCAGTGACTGTGACATCCATGCCTGCGCCAGGCATCGTTATGGCGGCGGCGCCGATCTCGTCGGCGACCGAGTCGTCATTCGCGGAATCGCCGCGGGCGCGCGTGTATGT
>JBGPVO010000205.1:0-4047 GCA_041491705.1 Verrucomicrobiia bacterium | reverse complement strand
GGTATCGGCTCGATAATGACGCATGCGATATCACGCCAATTCACTGAATCGAGCGCCGCAAAATCATTCAAGGGCAGCGTGAGGGTATTGCGCGCGAAGTCCGCCGGCACCCCCGCGCTGTCGGGCACGTCAAATGTCGCGCCACCAGAACCCGCTTTCACCAGCAGTGCGTCGGCGTGGCCGTGATAGCAGCCTTCAAATTTCAATATCTTGTCCCGCTTCGTGAACCCGCGTGCGAGACGAATGGCGGACATCGTCGCTTCCGTACCGGAATTCACGAACCGGACTTTCTGGATCGATGGAAATGCCTCGCACACCAGTTGCGCGAGCCGAACTTCGCGCGGGTTCGGCGTGCCGAAACTGGTTCCGTCCCGCGCCGCTTCCTGCACCGCTCGAATGACCTTCGGATGCGCGTGGCCAAGAATCATCGGCCCCCACGAGCAAACGTAGTCGATGTACTCGTTCCCGTCGACATCCCACAACCGCGAGCCTTTGGCCCGTTGCGTGAAAAATGGCGTGCCGCCCACGCCGCGAAAAGCGCGCACGGGTGAGTTCACTCCACCCGGAAAATAACGTAGGGCTTCCTGCCAGAGTTTTTCTGAGGTTTCACGCGATGGGTTCATTTCCGCAAAAATCTAGCAGCTTTTACAGGCGACGCCAGACGAAAACCAGCTGCCGTCGGTCGTCATCGCCACTCGTGCTTTGGGTATTTGCGCTGCAATTCCGATTTCAGCTTCGGATACGTCTCCCGCCAAAACGTGGCGAGATTGTCCGTTACCTGCACAGGACGCTGATTTGGTGCCAGCACCTGGATGCGCACCGGCACGCGGCGTTGAGCAATCCACAGCCCTTCCCTCACCCCGTACAGGTCCTGAATGCGCGCCGCCAGAGTGGGCGGGCCATCTGCTGAGTACGCAACTTTCACCCGTCGCCCGCCCGGTAATTCGATCCGCTCGGGTGCATACTCCTCAACCCTCGCCTGTTGTTGGCCCGACAGCCATGCCTTCACAACCGGCCACACGGACCTGTCCTTGATCTCCTTGTAGCTGGTCGCCCCGTGGCAGATTTGTTCGATGAGTGCATGGCGGTCGCCGTCGGCAATCACGGGGATGTTGAGTTCCGGTATCCACTCGTGAAGCCAGTTGACACGTAGAATCCATTGTTCGACCGCTTCGTCCCAGTTCTTCAGCACGCATCGTCCTGCCACAACCTCGTCGGCAAGTATCCTCGCCGCATCGTCCAGTGGAACGTCTTCCGAGCGGTCCGCCTCCAGCACCAAATCGCGAAACTGGGTGCGCCGCTCGGCAAACACGCGCCGTTGCGTCGCGTCGTACGCCACGGCCCGCGCCTTCGCAAAGTCGCGCGGGAAAAGCTCCCGCAACCATTCCTCCTGAATCGCCGTTGCCATGCTCAACAGAACATTCAGCTCTTTATTCTTGCCCGTGCCGCTTTGGATTTCGTGGACTTCGGTCGCCACCAGCAACGGTGAATTCTGCACCATGCTTTCCCGCGCCAGCACGCCACGCCGCCCGTGGACCAATTCGCACCGCAATGTGCCGGCATCGAGCCGACGCGCCACGTGATCGGAGAACCCAAGCAGAATGCACCGCTGAATCGCATCGCTGGCCGCGCGTTTCTCACTCACGTCCAACCCTTCGCGCTTCGCGATGTCGAGAAACTGCTCGAACAACGGCCCCACCTGCCGCGCCGCCTGTGCGTGGATGCCCAGACGGCGGCATCGGTCAAGATTGTAGCCGTTGCGCTCCGCGTACCGCCACGCGCGCATCAGCACGAAGAAATCCGATTGCGTCTCGCCGCCAAACAAATCGTCGCGGGCATCCTCGACCTGCCGGCCTTGCCGCCGCACCAACAGATCCCGGCCTTGCGTGAGCGCGGCAATCAACGCCACCGGTCGCACACAGCCGTATTCCTGCGCTGCCAACAGCATCCGCGAGTACCGCGGGTGCAACGGAAACGCCAGCATCCGTCGCCCGAGTTCGGTGATCTCTCGTAGGGGCGGACTCCCATGTCCGGCCTCTTCTTTGGCGATTGTCGCATTGGGCGGGCACGGGGACCCGCCCCTACCGATGGCCCCCAAATCTGTCAACAGATCTTCCGCCCGCTCCAGCGATTGACGGTTCGGCGGCTCGAACCAGCGAAATGCGTGGACATCGCTCACACCGCTTGCTTTCAGCGTCAACACGACTTCCGAGAGATCGAGCCGTTTCACCTCGGGCAATTCCTGCGCGGACCGTTGCTCGTGTTCGTGTTGCGTCCACAGCCGCAAGCACACGCCCGGCGCGGTGCGGCCCGCGCGCCCGGCCCGCTGGTCCGCCGATGCCCGGCTGATCTTTTCCACCAGCAGCGTATTGATGCCGCGATACGGATCGTAACGCGGGATGCGCGCCAGACCGCTGTCGATCACGATCCGCACGCCGTCAATCGTCAGCGAGGTCTCCGCCACATTCGTGGAGACGACGATTTTGCGGCGATCATACTGCGCCACGGCGGCGTCCTGATCGTTGGTCGGCAGGTCGCCGTGCAACGGCAGCACAATGAAACGGCTGCCGAGCGCATCTTGCGTCGCTTGTACCGTGCGGCTGATTTCGTACGCGCCGGGCATGAATACCAGCGCGTCGCCTTCGTGTTGCGCAACGAGCCGCTCCAATTCCTTCACCGCTGCCTCCCAAATCGGCCAATCGCCGACAGGCTTGGGGAGGTACTCGACATTCACCGGGAACGTCCGGCCCTGCGACGAGAGCAGTTCGCAAGGCGCGAGGTACTTTCGCAGGGGGCCTACATCAAGCGTTGCCGACATGACCATAATGATGAGGTCGGGCCGCGTGGTTTCCTGGATTTGCAGCGCGCGAGCCAACGTGATGTCACCGTAAAGATGCCGCTCGTGAAATTCGTCGAAAATGACCGCGCTGACGCCGTGAAGGTCGTTGTCAGAAAGCATCTGACGCAGCAAGACTCCTTCTGTGACGTAGCGAATGCGCGTCGCGCGTGACGTGACATCGTCGAAGCGAATCTGGTAGCCGACCTCGTCGCCAAGCTTTACGCCACGGTCTTTCGCCACCCATGCCGCCAGCATTCTTGCGGGCAACCGCCGCGGCTGCAGAACCACGACTTGGCCGGTGTAGCGTCGCGTGTCCTCACGCGATTGGGGAGAAGGGTTGTCCGCTGAGACAGCGGACGCTACACCCAGGACTCCGCCATCCAACAACATCTGCGGCACCTGCGTGGATTTGCCCGAGCCCGTCGGCGCGGTGAGAATCACCCGCCGCTGTTTGGCCAATGCCGACAACAGGGGTTCCCGCAATTCCACAATTGGCAGACTGCGCACGCTCATCGCGAGAAGGAGTTTATCATACGCGCGGCGCGCCCCAAGTGTGAGTACGTCGATTGAATTGGTCTTGCTTCGCAAGAGGCCCGCGTATACTGCTGCCCACGATGCTGAACAACATGTCAGACCGGCCGGCACCGAAGACCCGTGGCGACACATCCCGGTGGATGCCATGGAGCGTCTTGGGTGTCGCGTGCGTGTTGGTCATCGGCGTTTACGCGTGTATGGCCCACTCAGTCGGGTTGGAGTCTTTCGGCCTGCGTGCGGCTGACCAGTACTACAATTTGCTGGTGCAGGGGTTTCGTGACGGCCAGCTCAGCGTGAAGAGGGAAGCCCCGCCCGGGCTCGCGTTCCTTGCCGACCTCTATACGGCGAACCTCCGTGCTTTCGAAACATCCGACTCGGACAGGATAGCGGACATGAGCTACTATAAGGGCCGGCTCTACCTCTACTTCGGCGTCACGCCCGCGTTGCTGCTGTTCTGGCCGTTTGTCGCGCTGACCGGCCACTACATTTTCCACGGACAAGCGGTGGCTATTTTTTGCGCCATCGGCTTCCTCGCCAGTGGGGGCTTGCTGTTCGCGCTGTGGCACACGTACTTTGCGGAAGTGGGCATCGGGGTGGTGGTGGCCTGTACTCTGGCGCTCGGCCTGGCGACGGGGATGCCGGTGATCTTGCCGCAGTGTGACGTGTACGAAGTG
>JBGPVO010000204.1:0-4099 GCA_041491705.1 Verrucomicrobiia bacterium | reverse complement strand
CCAGAGCAGGCGCGTCAGCCACGAGAATCCCGTGCGGTGCCCGGCAACGAAGCGATAGAACCACTCGGTGACGGGCGCGACGACGGGCGCGCGTTGGTACAGCCACAGCGGCCAGCGTTTCCACGGCGCGACCGCCTGAGCGCGGAAGACGGCTTCGCCAGCCGAGTAGATCTGCCCGTCCGTATCGATGAGTTGCACGGCTTGCTCGCATTGCTCACGCGGCAATTCCGGAAATCGTTCCGCAACGCTTGGGTCTTGAAAGGGGATATATTCGACGCGATCACCCGTGGCTTGTTGCCAGCGCGATATCCACCGCCGGCAAAAGTTGCAATCGCCGTCGAAGATAAGCAGCGGTTTGCTAGGTGGGCTCGCGACGCGCATCGCGCTGGTATTTATAGGTTCTAGCTGCGCTTCTGTGAAGCGCAGAATAATTGAGCCGCTGACTTCGGCGCCGTGCAGATGCGCCGCTACAGCAAATTCAGGTTATGTCGATCGTTCGGCCGCAGGCAGTGCAGCGGATGTGCGGCGCGTCGAAGGCGGGGCTGAGTTGGATGGTGCGGCCACAGGCGCAACGGAAGGATTCCCAACCTCCGATGGCGGTGCGGTGAAACTGTAGCGGGCCGGACGGGATCACGGGCGGGGCAGCGGTCGTCGCAGGGGGCGCGGCAGGCGCGCTCGCTGCTGATGGGATTGGCAACACGCTGCCGCAGCGGAAGCAACGAATCGTGTCCTGTTCGTAACCTTCGGGAACGGAAATCTCCAACCCGCAATTGCAGCGGAGCCTCAGGTAGCCCGCCGAACGACGGGCAACGTCGTGGGCATCCTGGCGTGTTTGAATCGGGCCTTCATTCGACGGTGTACGAATGGCCTCCGTCGTTGCGGTCTGCAAAGTGCGCGATCCGATGAGCGAGCCGCCCTTCGAGCGGCGATAGGCTGCTTCGTAATCGGCGAACGACGCGCCGGTCATGGCGCGAAGGATACGGACCCGGTCCTTGGTGGGTGGATGTGAAGAGAAAACACTGTCCGCCTCGCCGCTGGCGGCGCTCAATGGATTGACGATAAACATCGGCGCGGTGGCCTGGCTGGCGAAACTGAGCGGAACGTGCGCCTGTGAGATCTTCTCGAGGGCGGACGCCAGGCCCTCGGGATAACGCGTGAACTGCGCGCCAGAGGCATCAGCCAGATACTCGCGTTTGCGGGAGCAGGCGAAGTAAAGCAATTGCGCCATGATCGGGCCGAGGATGACGAAGAGCAGGCCGACGACAAAGATAATCACCTGCGCCTGACCTCCACCGTCGCCGCTGCGAGAACTGGAACGACTGCGACCCCGGCCGCCGTACCAGAAATAGCGGCGGACGATTTCGGAGAGGATGACAATAGTTCCCAGCATGACAGCGGCGAGCGTCATGAATTGCACGTCGTGGTTTTTCAGGTGGCCGATTTCGTGGGCGATGACGCCCTGAAGTTCGTCGCGGTTGAGACGATACATCAGGCCGGTGGTGACGGCGATGGCGCTGGTCTCGGGTTTGCGGCCGATGGCGAAGGCGTTGGGAGCGGGATCGTCGATGAGATAGAGGCGCGGCATGAAGCCCAGACCCGAGGCGAGGCGCATCTCGTCAACGACGTTAAACAACTGCGGGCTGTCTTCGCGCTTCAATTCCTTGGCATACGCGCCGTACATGAGAATGGATTCGGCGCTGGTGAAGTAGGTGAGCATCATCACCACCCACACCAGGAGGGCCAACATCAATCCCAGCACACCGCCGTCGGGACCAAGGATCATCTCGCCCGCCGCATAGCCGATGATGACAAGAATCATCGCCATTCCGATGATGAGACCCGCGGAACGGCGGCGATTAGCTAGAATTTGCTCCCACATGGCTCAGAGGTTCCATTGTAGGCCGACTCTGTGAGTCGGCGCTTTTGCGTGTCAATCTGCAATTCGCCGCCTCGCAGAGGCGGCCTACAACCGTGGCATCAGCCCAGTTAGAAGCTCACCTTTGGTGCCTCGCGTTCCTCCTCGGCCTTCGCTTCGAAGAACTCGCGGCGCCCGAAATTGAACATCGTCGCAATGAAGTTCGTCGGGAAGACTTCGATGTGCGTGTTGTAGGTCATCACCGAGTCGTTGTAGAACTGCCGCGAAAAGGAGATCTTGTTCTCCGTCGAGGTCAGTTCCTCTTGCAGGGCCAGAAAGTTCTGGTTGGCCTTCAATTCTGGGTACGCTTCCGCCACAGCGAACAATGATTTCAGCGCGCCGGTGAGGACGTTTTCGGCCTCGGCGCGCTCACCGACGGTCTTGGCGCTCATGGCCATGTTGCGCGCCTGGGTGACCCTTTCGAAAGTCTCGCGCTCGTGCTTGGCGTATCCTTTGACGGTTTCGACCAGATTGGGGATCAGATCATGACGGCGTTTGAGCTGGACGTCGATTTGCGCCCAGGCGTTCTCCAACTGGTTGCGCAGGCGGACAAGCCCGTTGTATGCGCCCGCGACCCACACCACCACCACCACGATCAACCCGATCAGGACTAATAAGATGATTCCAATACCCATATTCTACCTCCGCTTTCGTTTAGAGTTTCGATTTCGCTCGAAAAAGATCGTTCAAGTAATCGATGGCCTTTGCAGCGCCGCTTTCGGCTGGAAACATCGAAAGAAGTTGCTGCAATTCATCTGCGTCGAACCATAAGCCGTGTGCATGAGGGCATTTGTCGAGCGTCAGGTTTGGTGCCCCCGCGTGTTCCACCCGAATTTCGTGCAACGCGGCATCGCAGCGCGGGCAGAGTTGCGGGCGACCCTTCGGCTGAACGCCGGCTTGCTGCTGGAATTTCAACAGCGGATCATTCGCCGCGGCGCCTGTTTGCCCCATGAGCGCTTCCAGTTCGCCCGCATCGAGCCACAGCCCGCGACAGCGTTGGCAGAAATCGACTTCAATATCCTTGAAATGGAGGATAAAGAGCGGGACATCGCATTTTGGACAGACGCGTATCATGGCAAGACCTCAGCGCGGGGATGATGGCGTGTGCGCGGTTGATGCGTCAAGCACATCCGCGTTGGTGCCGCCGGTGGTGTCGCCATGTTCATCGCACGGTAATCAACCAGAAGAAGGCCGCAGCGTCATTTACAAATCGGCGGTTTGTTTGTAATCATTGCCCTCGGCATGAAATCCCACGAGCTGTTGCGCGAAGTGTTCCAAACCCACAATCCAAAGCAGATCGCGGAGGAAATGGGGATGTCCGTTTCCATGGTCTACAAGTGGGCCGAACCGCCCGAGCAAGGGAGCGGTGCGACCAACCCACTGGATCGCGTGGCGTCGTTGGTGAGATCGACCGGTGATACGCGGGTGGTGGAGTGGATCTGCGCACACGCGGAAGGGTTTTTCATTAAGAACCCGAAGGTCGGACGATCCCGTTCCTACGCGGTCGTGCCGGCCACCAATCGGGTCGTACAGGAGTTTGCGGAAATGCTTTCCGTCATTGCGAACGCGGCGGTGGACAACAACATCACGCGGCCCGAGGCGGAGCGTATCCGGTCGCGCTGGGAAGACCTGAAGTCCGTGACCGAGAGCTTCGTTCGCGGGTGCGAAGAAGGCAACTTCCAAGCCATCACCCAGAAATAATCATGAAACAAGGCGAATTGCACGTCGATCGGATTGACTGGGCAGCCTGGAAGCCAACCGAGTACGCTAATCTCTGCTTTATCATGCGGGATGGGCAGATCCTGTTGATCCGCAAGAAGCGCGGACTTGGGGCCGGAAAGATCAACGGTCCCGGAGGACGGCTCGAAAAGGGGGAAACGGCGCTGGCTGCAGCCATTCGCGAGACACAGGAGGAAGTTGGCGTTACGCCCACGGCTTTGGAGGAGATCGGCGAGCTGTTTTTCCAGTTTCTTGATGGATACAAACTGCACGTGGCGGTGTTTGCCGCCAGCGGTTGCGAAGGCGAACTATGCGAAACGCCAGAGGCCACGCCCTTGTGGACGGACATTGCGGAGATTCCGTACCACGAAATGTGGGAGGACGATGCCCACTGGTTGCCTTTGTTGCTGAAGCGGAAGAGGTTTCGTGGATATTTTGTATTCGATGGCGAAAAACTGCTAAGCT
>JBGPVO010000203.1:0-4119 GCA_041491705.1 Verrucomicrobiia bacterium | reverse complement strand
GGGGAAACTGATTGTCGTCAAGCTGGTGGTTGCCTAACCCCCGTCTTTGTTTTACACTTCCGCAACAATTCGGGACGTAGCTCAGCTTGGATTAGAGCGTCCCGAGGCGCTTGCGTGCTCGGGAAGGTCGCTAATCGCTTGCTCGTGCAAGTAGGAGGGCGAGTCGTGAATCTCTGTTTACTCCTGGGTTCGAGAATTTGTGTCCCCGCCGGGATGCCGACGGTCAAGGACATCACTGGGCAAGTCCTCTCGGGTATCCTTGTCGGAACTTTCAACAAAATGTGGCAGTATACACACAGTATTTTTGCTGAGTTGTTTTGTCGTTTTTACAACGCACTCAAACACGCTGACAGCCTGCTGATTTCTGGATACGGGTTTCGCGACAAGGGCATTAATACGCGTGTCATTGAATGGTTCTACTCTGCTCCACATCGAAAACTTGTTGTTATTGATCCACATGCCAGCCACATAAAGGACTCAGCGAGACCCGCCATTTCAGGGAAATGGGACACTTGGAAACAGGCCGGTCGACTTGTGGAAATCGAGCAAGGCATCGAACAGACCAACTGGGAGTCGATCCGCGCCCACTTGACGTGATTACACTCACCGGCTTGACCACAAGCACTACGCGGCTCTCTTGTTGTTGATACACTGATTGCCTTCAGGTAGACTGCATGTCACGCCGGGACGTAGCTCAGCTTGGATTAGAGCGCCTGCCTTGGGCGCAGGAGGTCGCTGGTTCAAATCCAGTCGTCCCGACCATTTCTTCTCATGTATTTCGTCTACATCCTCCAGAGTGTTAGCACCGGTCGTTTCTACGTGGGCCAATGTGATCACCTCATCAAACGGTTCTACCAGCACCAGCATGGCGTCAACTTGGCAACTCGCAATCGCGGCCCGTGGTGGATGCCTTATTACGAAATCCATCCCAACCGCTCTGACGCCCTCCGACGCGAACGTGAGATCAAATCCAAGAAGAGTGCGGACGGCATCCGACGAATCATCAAACACGGTTGGCGTAACCTTCTCGTCCCGTAGCTCAGCTTGGATTAGAGCGTCCCGAGGCCGACAGAGGTCGGGCCTCGGGAAGGTCCTCCCGGCGAACGTCGGGATCGTCCCGACCATTTCCAATCCTTCCGCTTGCCCTACCCCACCACTCGCGGGTAGAATGCTGACAGACGGGGTAACGGAGGTCATTCGAATGCATACGGTCAAGGAACTGTTGCGGCAGAAGGGCAGCCAGGTGTGGACCATCGCACCGCAGGCCACCGTGTACGAGGCACTGGAGTTGATGGCCGCGAAAAACATCGGCTCGTTGGTGGTCATCGAACAGGAGCGTGTGGCCGGCATGTTCACCGAACGCGATTACGCCCGCAAGGTCGTCCTCAAAGGTCGCTCCTCCAAGAGCACGACCGTCGGCGAGTTGATGACCACCGATGTTTTGTATGTCAGCCCCGACGACACAATCGAAAACTGCATGGCCCTCATGACCGACAAGCACCTGCGTCACCTGCCCGTCATGGAAGTTGACAAGCTGGCCGGGGTCGTGTCCATCGGCGACATCGTGAAGGTGGTCATTTCCGAGCGCGAGTTCACGATTCGCGAACTGGAGCGCTACATCACCGGCGGCCACAGTTCCGTTGTCTAATTCGTCACGTGAGGTTTCGCGGCTTGAAGAACCGATAGTTGCGAAGTCTCGCATCATCGGGAACGAAGATCGCCGCCGAGCGCGGCGGGACATCCAAGCGCAGGTTGCCCGCCTCCATATTCACCACCTGCATCGGGTCGAGCAGGTTCTTCATCGGCAACGCGTGATAAAGATGCGAGTGCGGCGTGAAGACGATCTGTCGCAACGGCAGCGACGAATTGTTGATCGCCACCAACGCGATCTCGTCGATCTTGTTCGTGTGACGAATAAAGACCAGGGCGTCGCCCTCAAGCTTCTGTCCGAGCACGATCAGTTGACCTCGGCGCAACGCCGCGTGCGACTGGCGAATCCCAATGATGTTCTTGTAGAATGCGAGCGTTTCGGTGTCCCAGCGTTTGTCGTCCCAAATCATCGGGCGACGGCAATCGGGATCGTGACCGCCGTCCATGCCGATTTCCTCGCCGTAGTACACGAACGGCACGCCGGGCAGTGTGAACTGTGCGACGACGGCGAGGCGTCGTTGGGCCGTGTCGTGAATCGTCCAACACAACCGCGGCGTGTCGTGGCTCGACAGCATGTTCCATGATCGCACGGAGCCACCATGGTTGTAGCCGCGATAGTACTCTTCCGCGGCGTGGTTCATTTGCCGCGCGGAGACATCGCCCTGCAGCCAACCGAGCACGGCGTCGCGGAAATAGTAATTCATCACCCCATGGAAAATGTTGTCGTCGTTGCACCAATCGCCTGCGTAACACATCACCTCGCCAAGTAGTACCGCGCTCGGGAACTGCTGCCGCACCGTCTTCCTCATATCACGCACGATACCCAGACCCACATCCACCGCGACATCAAACCGCCAGCCGTCCACGCCCATGTCGAGATACTTCTGCAGCACACTGTCCTTGCCGCGGAACAACAGTTTCTGCAGCGCCCCGTTTCCAAGGTTCAGCTCGGGCATGTGGCGGTGGCCACGCCAGCATTCGTATTCGCCATTTCGCGTGAAGTTGAAGAAGTCGTTGTACGGTTTCTTGCCGCTCCTGGCCGCCACAAACCACGGATGACTGTCGCTCACGTGGTTGAACACGGCGTCCAAGATGAGCCGCATCTTGCGGCGCTTCAACTCGCGGATGAGTTGCTTCAGCGTCTTCTCGCCTCCGAACTGAGGATCAACCGTGAAAAAGTCGGTCGTGTCGTACTTGTGGTTCGAAGGCGCAATGAAAATCGGCGTCAGATACACCGTCGTCGCGCCGAGATCCTGGATGTAATCGAGCCGGTCGATAATCCCCTGCAAATCGCCTCCGAAGAAATCCTTCCCCCGCGAGGGATTCTCCGGCATCTCGTCCCAGCGTCGCAGCGAATACGCGGGGTCGCCGTACGCCGGCAGCGCCAGCTTCGATGCAGACGTGTGCGGCTGGCCGATCGCGAATCGGTCCGGAAAAATCTGATACGTCACCTGGTCAGCCATCCACAACGGGTCGTGTTTCATGCGGCGACATTCTATTGGTTGTGATACGGTCGCGCAATGTACGAATCGCTTCATTCGCCCGTGGCGTCGCCGTCGCGTTGGCAACTCGCCACCGCCATGGGCGCGGTGTACGTGATTTGGGGTTCGACCTACCTTGCCATCCGCATCGCCATCGAAACGCTCCCTCCGTTCCTGATGGCCGGAACGCGGTTCGTTGTCGCGGGCGCCGCACTCTGCGCCTGGACCCGTTGGCGCGGCGTCCCGAAACCCGAGCGGGTCCACTGGCGCAGCGCAACGATCATCGGTGGCCTCCTGCTGCTTGGCGGAAATGGCGGCGTGTGCTGGGCGGAGCAACGCGTACCCTCGGGCTTGACGGCGCTGATGATCGGGACGACGCCACTGTGGATGCTGTTGCTCGATTGGCTCTGGCACGGCGCGGCACGACCGAGCCCGCGTACTGTGTTCGGATTGGCCTGCGGATTTGCAGGTATCGGACTGCTGGTCTCCCCGGGTCAGTTCGCCGGCGGAAGTTTCGTCGATCCCGTGGGCGCGACCGTGTTGATTTTCGCGACGCTGGCGTGGGCTGCAGGTTCGCTGTATTCGAGGCGCGCACCATTGCCTCGTGCCCCCTTGCTGGCAACGGCGATGGAAATGATTTGCGGCGGCGCACTGTTACTGGCGACGTCGGGAATCGCGGGCGAATGGACGCGGTTCGGACAGACTCACATCTCGCTGCGGTCGGCGCTCGCGCTCGGGTATCTCATCGTGTTCGGCGCGCTGGTCGCGTTCACCGCGTATGTGTGGTTGTTGCGCGTGACGACCACAGCGCGCGTGTCGACGTATGCCTACGTCAACCCGCTGATCGCGGTCTATCTCGGTTGGGCGCTGGCGGGAGAACCCATCACGCTACGCACCGTCCTGGCGGCCGCGGCCATCATTGTGGCCGTGGTAATAATCATTTCGCACCCGTCCGCGGAACCGGAGCAGGCGCCTTGCGAGCCTGCGT
>JBGPVO010000202.1:0-4140 GCA_041491705.1 Verrucomicrobiia bacterium | reverse complement strand
GTGCGTCATCTGGTCCCAGTTTAGTACCGCCGCCGCCGAACGCAAATCGTTGACCTCGACGAGGCGCTTTTTCAGTTCTTCGAGTTTTGGTTCAGTAATCAAAAGCGGACTCACAAATGACGGTTGTAGGCCGCCTCTGCGAGGCGACGGACTGTAGGTTGATGCTCAAAAACCGCCGACTCACAGAGTCGGCCTACAATACTGCGGATATCGGAGTTGGCTTCCCGTTTCATCACATCACCTGCAAGAGAAGTCCACGCAGGTACTCTGTCTCCGGTATCGCCGGCAGGATTGGATGATCGGGCGATTGGGTGAGGACCTTGACGAGGCGCAGTGTCTTCTTGGCGTCGGCGGCAGCATCGAGCACGACGGATTTGAACAGTTCGCCGTCGATGTGGTGCGAGCATGTGAATGTCGCGAGGATGCCGCCCGGGGGAAGCATCTTGAGCGCGCGGAGATTGATCTCCTTGTAACCGCGCAACGCGTCACCGACATTTTGCTTGGTGCGGGTGAAGGACGGCGGGTCGAGCACGATGACGTCGTACTGGCGCTTCTCGACGTCGTATTTCTTGAGCACGTCGAAAGCGTTGGCGCAGACGAACTCGATCTTGCCCGTCAGACCGTTCAACTCGGCATTCTTGCGGGCGCGCGCGACGGCCTGGTCGGAGATCTCGACCGCCTCGACGCTCTTCGCGTCCGCCACCGCCGCAGCCAGCGCGAAGCCGCCGTGGTACGTGAAGCAATCGAGGACGCGTTTGGCCGCGCAATGGCCCGCGACCTCGGCATAATTGTCGCGCTGGTCGAGAAAGAAGCCAGTCTTCTGATCTTCCAACAAATTGACCTCGATGGAGAAATGATCGAACTGCAGGCGGACAATGGCATCGGTCTGGCCAACGAGTACACCCTTCGCTTCGGCCAATCCTTCGAGCTTGCGGCTGGGGACATCGCTGCGCTCGATGATGGCCTTCGGCTGGAACATCTCACGGAGAATCTCGACAATCTGCCCCTTGCGCTGGTCGATCCCGAGCGTGAGAGCTTGCAGCACGATATGGTCGCCATACTGATCGACGATCAGACCGGGCAGTTGATCGCTCTCAGATGAGACCAGACGGAACGCCTCGGTGTCAGCCATCGACGTGTTTTCGCGCCGGTATTCCAGCGCCGCTTCGAGGCGGCGCGCGAAGAAGGCCCTGTCGATTTCCTCCTTCTGCGTCGTGAACCGTCGCACCGTGATCTGCGAGTTGGTGTTCAGCAGGCCGCGGCCAAAAAAGCGGTCCTTGTGGTCGCGGATGTCCACGGCATCGCCGTTCTTCGGGTCGCCGGTGATCTTGTCGATCTCGCCTGAGTACACCCAGCTATGGCCCGCATACAAGCGGCGTTCTTTACCCTTCTTCAAAATGACTGACGGCATGTTTGTGACGCTAACAGAGTTTTGTTATGCTACGCAACAACTCATGGGAATCTATTCACTTGGCATCCCCGCCGCATTCGGCGCGGGCTTCGTCAACGCCGTCGCCGGCGGCGGCACGTTGCTGACGTTCCCCGCCCTGCTCTATGGCGGCCTGTCGTCCATCAGCGCCAACGCCACGAGCACGGTCGCCATCTGGCCCGGTTCGGTGACGAGTTCGTGGGCCTACCGACACCAGCTCGGGGAGAACCGCGCGCGCGTGTGGATGCTGGCGGTCCCGTCGTTGCTTGGCGGGCTGGCGGGCGCGATCCTGCTTCTGGGAACATCGGAGAAGGTCTTCCGCTTCATCGTCCCGTTTCTAATTCTCCTCGCGTGCGGGCTGCTGATGCTCAACGAACCCATTGGCCGCTGGATTTCGAAACGCGCGGAATCGCACCCGAAGAAGCACGCGGCGGCGCTCTGGCTGTGCCAATTCGCCATCGCGGTCTACGGCGGTTACTTCGGCGCGGGCATCGGCATCCTGATGCTGGCGGCGATGGCGATTTTTCTGCCGGAGGACCTACAAGCCGCAAACGGGATGAAAAATTTCTTCGCCGTGCTCATCAACGGCGTTGCGGCCCTATATTTCATCGTGGTTGGCGCGGCCATGCTGAAAATCGCGCTCGCGATGATGCTCGCGGCGATTGTCGGTGGATTTGTCGGCGCGAAGACGGCGCAACGAATGTCACCGCGCATACTACGCGGGGCGGTCGTGGTGTTTGGGGTGATCGTCGCAGTGCATTTGATGGTGAAGGGATGATGACCGCGGCGGGCTGGGCCAGCCCGCCCTACCCAGAATTCACGGCCACCAGCGGGCGTCTTCGTCGGTGGGCAGCGCCGTCGGGGCAAACTGTTTCTTAACGTAGTTGGTGATGCCCGTGACAATCATGCGAACGATCGTGTCCGGCACGCCGTCGAAGTGCTTGCTTTGCGGGCGCATGTCGCATGGGTCGTTGACGTAATCGACCACGAAGTAGCGCCCATCGTGCTCGAGCGCAATCTCGGTGCTGAAGAAATCGAGCTTCGAGACGTCCGCGATGACGCGTACGATGCGGCCCAGTTCGTCGACATTTACATGCGCGCGATCTGACGGCGTCACGACGGAGTACCGATGCGTGGTGTCGTCCCACCAACACGGGATGATCTCGCCGCAGACGTGGTACACGCGGAACCAGGCGCGCCGGCCGTTGAGGATCTGCGGTACGATGCGTTGCTGAATGAGGAATCGCTGGTTGCGAAACTTGGCGCGCGTCTGCATGACGTCGTCGGGCCGCGTGGCGCCCATGACGACGCCGAATCCGCCACCGCCTTTCGCTGGTTTCACGACGAAGGGCGAAGTCAACGGTTCGATCAGACGCGGGTCGAAGCTCGGCTCGGTCTCATAGGGCGGCAGAATGATCGTGAGCGGCAATTGCAACCCGCGCGCGAGGAGTTCGCCGTGGATGTTGGCTTTGTCGATGGAACGGCGGTAATGGTGGTGCGAATTGACGAACTTCGTGCCCTTCGTCTGAAGTAGTTGGTTGAACCGGAGAAACCGCTCGTCCTCATCGCTGGCGCGGTCGAGAAAGTAGGTGAAATTCCGCTCGCCGTTCTGGACTTCGAGGAAGGTTTGCTGGAGGTTGTGTCCGCCGACGAGGTAGCAACTCAGGCCCGCATTCAGGCACGAGCGGTCGAGTTGGTTGACAAAGTCCTGGTCGAACTGCCAGTTCCAAGCCAACCCGAAATGTACTTCAGTCGAGCGTCTGGCGATGGTGTCCATGGCCCTCTTCCGTGGTATGGCAGCCCTTTAGAGCAGCTTCCAGACCCGTTTGGCGCGGTGAGGGAGGAACACCTGGCCCCGATTTTATCGGGGTAAACGCATCGTTCAACTCGGGGTACTCGAAGACCTTGCCTTCGTAATTGCGAATGATGACGCGCTGCTTGTCATGGGCCAGCACGTACTCGGGGCCGATCGGCACTTTGCCGCCGCCACCGGGGGCGTCGATCACATATTGCGGCACGGCATAGCCGGTCGTGTGGCCGCGCAACGCCTCGATGATCTCGATGCCCTTGTGCACGCTGGTGCGCAGATGGTGCGTACCCTTCACCGGATCACACTGGTAAATGTAATACGGGCGCACCCGCATCATCAGCAGCTTGTGCATGAGTTCCTTCATTACCGCCGCGTCGTCGTTGACCCCACGCAACAAGACGCTCTGGTTGCCCAATGGAATACCCGCGTCTGCGAGCCGACCGCACGCCTCCCTGACTTCGTGGGTCGCTTCCTTTGGGTGATTGGAATGAATGCTCATCCACAGCGGATGATACTTCCGCAACATCGCGCACAACTCGGGCGTGATCCGTTGCGGCAGAAAGATCGGGATACGGGTCCCGATCCGGAGAAACTCGACATGCTTGATCGCGCGCAACTGGCGGAGCACATGTTCGAGGCGTTCGTCGCTGAACAACAGCGGGTCGCCCCCACTCAACAACACGTCGCGCACTTCCGTGTGCTCACGGATGTAATTGATGGCCTCGGTGAACTCGGTATGCAACTGCTGTTCGCCCGCACCGCTCACCACGCGGCTGCGCGTGCAATAACGGCAGTACGCCGCGCAGCGGTCCGTCACAAGAAACAGCACGCGGTCCGGGTAGCGGTGCACCAACCCCGGTACCGGCATGTGCTCGTCCTCGCCGCACGGATCGGCCATCTC
>JBGPVO010000201.1:0-4150 GCA_041491705.1 Verrucomicrobiia bacterium | reverse complement strand
CGGCAGGCCGAACACGTAGTAGATAAGGCACGACAGACCGAGTAATACCGCGCCCCAGTTGAGTTCCTGATGGCGGCCTGCTGCCAGCTTCATAATTGGATACACCACCAGCCCTGCCGTCAGTCCATTCGCGATATTGTACGTAAACAGCATTATTGTAATTGTCACGAACGCAGGGACCAGCTCCGTCAAATCATCGAAGTTGATCTTCGTGACCGACCCGAGCATCAACACGCCCACGGCGATCAACGCCGGGCCGTAGGCAAACCGCAGGTTCTGCAACGGCTCCACCAGCGGGATGAAAAACAATGACGCCGCGAACAACGCGGCCGTGGTCACCGCGGCCAGGCCCGTGCGCGCCCCCTCGCGGATCCCCGTGGCCGATTCAATATACGCCCCGCTGGTGGATGTCCCCACCAAACCGCTGAACGTGCAGGTGATCGCGTCCACCATCATCGGCCGTTCGATTTTGTCGAAGTTCCCCTTCTCATCGAGCATTCCGCCAGCGGCACCCACTCCGACTAACGTTCCGAGTGTGTCGAGAAAGCCCATCAGAAACAGCGTCAACAGTATTGGCAGGAAACTCAGGCGCAGCACACCGGGGATGTCCAGTTTGAAGGCAATCGCGCTCAAATCGTAGTCCCCGACGAACGGCATCGCCACCACTCCGTGCGGCGCGTGGCCGAAACCGAACGCGTACCCGGCCACGGCTGTCACCGCGATGCCGATCAGAATCGCCCCGCGCACGCGCCGATGCAACATCACCGCGATGACCAAGAATCCGAAAATGGCCAGCAAGACCTGTGGATCGCGCAGATTGCCGATCTTCACGGGCACGTCGGGTGTGCGCAAGAACTCGCCACTCGACGCGAGCAGGAGTTTCGCCGGCATGCCGCTCACAGAGCTGGTCACAATACCCGTCTCGTACAGGCCGATAAACGCGAGGAAAAGCCCGATGCCGACCGCAAAACTGTGTTTCATGCTCGGAGAGATCGAGTTCGCGAGCCACGAGCGAACCCGCAACAACGTGATGACGATAAACCCGACGCCGCTCATGAATACCGCGCCGAGCCGTTGCTGCCAGCCGATCCCCATCGCCGCCATCCCGAACGCGATGAAGGCGTTCTCACCCATGTACGGCGCGACCGCGATGGGCCGGTTCGCGTACAGCCCCATCAGCAGACTGCCAAACACCGCGGACAGAATGGTCGCCACCGTGCTCGGTCCCGACGGGATTCCCGCAAAGCTGAGAATCGCGGGATTTACGACAATGATGTACGCCATGGTCACGAACGTCGTCACGCCTCCCAACACTTCCACGCGCACCGTCGAGCCGCGCTCGTAAACCTTGAACCATCGCAGGATCATGCCTCACCACTAGCAAATAGCCCGGTGTGTGGCGACAGCTAAAGTTGCACGGCGCGCATGGAGCGCGAGCGTATTCGCCCGTGTCGTGCGACATCCCCAAATGGCAACGGGCGGGATGCTCGCTCCTACTTTTGAAAGACGGCACGGATGAACTCGTCGCCGTGCACCGTTCCGAATCCACCAGCGGCGCAACTGTGCTCGTCGTAGCGTTCGACTTTGTCGGGTGCGTGCCGCGGACCGCGAATCGCAAACGGAACAGCGTCGCGAACGTGGACCCGCTTTTCCACCGGCGTCGGGTGATCCGGCAAGACGGCTACGACCGCTTCCATTTTCCGCTGCTCCAGTCCCGCCAGAATGCGACCAATGAGCCGGGCATCGAGGTCTTCGATCGTGCGGATTTTCAGGTCCACGTTGCCTTCGTGGCCGGCTTCGTCGGGCGCTTCCACGTGGACGTAACAGAAATCGCACCGTTCCAGCGCCGCCAGACAGGCATCGGCTTTGCCTTCGTAGTTGGTATCGAACAGCCCGGTCGCACCGGGGACTTTGAGCACTTCCAGCCCGGCGTAAACCCCGATGCCGCGAATCAGGTCGACTGCAGAAATCACCGCGCCGCGGACGCCAAACCGTTCTTGGAAGGTCCACATCTTCGGACGTTTGCCGGGTGACCACAACCAGATCGAGTTGCCCGGATCCTTTCCCGCGGCCCGACGGCGTTGATTGACAGGATGATCCTTCAGAATCGGCCATGAACGACGGATCAGGTTATTGAGCAGGTCGGCGGTCTTCTGCGCTTCAGGAACCCTGGCGCGAATGAGAAGTCCTTCCGCCGGCTCATTTGGATGATCGTGCGGCGGGGCGCAGTCGAGCCGTGGATCCAGTCCTTTGCCGACGAACAGGTGGCGATAGCTGACGCCGGTGTAAAAATCCAGGCCTGGACCGCCGATCTCCCGTTGTAGCGTCTTGAGAATCTCGTCGGACTCGGCCGAGCTGATGTGCCCGGCGGAGTGGTTCTTGATCCGGCCGTCGTCAAACAGGCAAATCAGGTTGCACCGCATCGCCATGTCGTCGTCACGGATGTCAACGCCCATGCTGGCGGCTTCGAGCACGCCGCGACCCTGCAACACCTGGCGCGGATCGTAGCCCATCACCGACAGGTTGGCGGCTTCGCTCCCCGTGGGCATGTCCTCCTCGATCGTCTTGAACAAACCGCAACGGCCCTCGCGGGCAATGCGATCCATGTTGGGTTTGCGGGCCGCCTGCAAGGGCGTCTTGCCGCCCAGACGCTCGACGCGATAATCCGACATGCCGTCGCCCAGTATGATGATGTATTTCATTCGTTCGTGTGGTTGCTGGAATTGATCGTCGTTCGCCGGCAATCTGTCCGACGCCGCCATCATGCCTCATCGACCATGAACCATCAACCATGAACCAGCGCCCACTATTGACTTGCCCCAACGCGCCATGCAATATCGCGCCCCGATGAGAAAACCGTCCGTCACTGTTCGCGTCCCGGCAACAACGAGCAATCTCGGGCCGGGGCTCGACACGCTTGGTATCGCGTTGAAGTTGCACAATCAGATTTCAATTCGCGAATTGGACGCCCCAGCCATCGAACGCGTCGATGCCATGCGCGGAAATCCCGGCGCGCTGGCAATGACCCGTGAAGCAATGGACGCGTTCTTCCGCCGCAGCAAGGTCAAACCCCACGGCGCGCAGGTCGAAGTGAAAGGAGAGGTCCCTACTTCCAGCGGGCTGGGTTCCAGCGTCACCGTGCGCCTCGGGATCGTCTTCGCCCTCAACGAACTCAATGGCCAACCGCTCGGCGATACGGCGTTGCTCGATCTCGTCACGGAGCTCGAACACCATCCCGACAACGCCGCACCCGCATTGTTCGGCGGGTTCATCGTCTCGGCCATGATTAACGGTTCGGTGCGCTACCGCCGGTTCAACGTGCCGCCGGCGCTGAAGTTTGTCGTCTGCATCCCCGACTACGAGGTTTCCACCGAAAAAGCGCGCGCGCTGCTGCCGAAGGTGGTTCCGCTGCGGGATGCCGTCGAGAACCTGAACCGGGTCGCACTCATCACCTCGATTTTCGCGACAGGCGACTACTCCCTGTTGCGTGGACTCTTCGACGACAAGCTCCACCAGCCTTATCGCAAGAAGCTCATCCCGATGCTCGACGACGTGATCACCGCGGGCGTCGAAGCCGGCGCGCTCGCCGGCTGGCTCAGCGGTTCCGGTGCCTCGATCATGTGCCTCACCGAGCAGAAGGAAAAGGCCGTCGCCGAAGCCATGGCCAATGTGTTCGCCCGCCAACAAATCCGCTGCGACACCCACGTTCTCGTCGCCGACAACGACGGCACGCGCGTCAAGCGGGCGTGAATAGAAACCATTTCGCAAAGGATGTAGGTTGCCTCCGCGAGGCGGCGTGCGGGTGGGTTACTGTGATATTTCGCCGACTCACAGAGTCGGCCTACAACAGAGCGTACTTTGAAAGCAACTCGTGTCATCGCCATTGCGTTGGCTGCTGTAGCAGTCTGCGGCGGCCTTTGGTCGCTGTGGGGGCACCGACCGCCGCCTGTCACAACACCAGCGCTCCCAGCTCCGACGCCTGCACCACGAAGGATTCGGCGCGCAACGACTCGTCGTGCGATCCCGCTCGATCTACGCACTTCAGATTCCACAAACGATTCGACGCAGCCGGTCACCGGGGCGCAGACCGAAACCAACCGGCTTACGCGGGCGGAAATCAATGCCTATTTGACGCTGAAAAAGCGTGGTG
>JBGPVO010000200.1:0-4161 GCA_041491705.1 Verrucomicrobiia bacterium | reverse complement strand
TGCTTCAATATTCTGTACGCGGGCTGGGCGGCAATGACCCAGAAGGACTGGAAATTCGTCATCGGCTATAGCTCGGTGAGTCACATGGGCTATGTGCTTCTGGGCATTGCGACGCTGAACGTCGTTGGCGTAAGCGGCGCGGTGTTGTTGATGTTCGCACACGGCGTGATGGCCGCGCTGACGTTCGCGCTCATCGGCTTCTTCTATCACCAGACGCACAATCGGTTCGTGCCCGACTTGAGTGGCTTGGCGGCGAAGATTCCCTACATCGGCACGTGCATGGTGATGGCGGTGATGGCATCGAGCGGATTGCCGGGGTTTGCGAACTTCGTCTCGGAAGTGATGGTGTTCATTGGCGCGTGGCAGCAAGGCTCGACGGTGTTTCGCGTGGCGACCATCTGCGCCGTGTGGGGCATCGTCGTGACCGCGACGTATCTGCTGTGGGCGGTGCGAACGAGTTTCTTTGGGCCGTTCGATGAGAAATGGTCGATGCTCAAGGACGCGACCAGTTTCAAACAGAAATTCCCGTATGCGTTGCTGCTGGCGGCGCTGCTGACAGTTGGATTTTACCCGCGGTTGCTGACGGACATCATCCAGCGCAGCGTGGAGGCGACAATTGTAGTCCGCCAGCATCCAGGCGATGAAAAACACGCCGCGTCAGGCGACGCGGCCTACAACGATGTGGTGAAGCGTTGATAGCCCTATACGCAATTCAGTTGGAGTGCCTTGTCGCGACCTGGGGAATCGTGATTCTTCTCGTGGACGCGTTCAGCCCGATTCCGAACAAGCGGACGATTGGGTATATGGCCGCGGGCTTCGTGGCCGTGGCGTTGTTGTACAGTTTTACGATCCGGCCGTTCGATGAACCGTTTTTTCATGGGATGTTCCGCCTCGACCCGTTCGCGCTGTATTTCAAACGGCTCTTCCTGCTGGCGCTGGCCATGGTGCTGGTCATGGCGGCGGAGTTTTCGCCGCGCCTCGAGTCGGGGGTGTCGGAGTTCTACGCGCTGCTGATGTTCTGCGCGACGGGAATGCTGCTCATTGCGTCGGTGAACGATTTCATCTTGCTCTTCGTGTCACTGGAGTTGGTCACGATCACGTTCTATGTGCTCGCGAGTTACCTGCGTCGTCAGGTCCCGTCGTTGGAGGCGGGTACGAAGTATCTCATCCTCGGCGCGCTCTCGAGCGGGTTTACGGTGTACGGCATCGCGTACATCTTCGGGACGACCGGCACGACGAATTTTGACAGGCTGGCTGAGATACTACGTGCGCAGGCAGGGACGCCCGCGCCAGCATTTGTCTTGGGGATGCTATTGGTCCTGACCGGGCTCGGCTTCAAGATCGCCAGCGTGCCGTTCCAGATTTGGGCGCCGGATGTGTATCAGGGCGCGCCGACGCCGGTTACGGCGTTCCTCGCGGTCGGGAGCAAGGCGGCGGGATTTGCACTGCTGCTGCGGGTGTTGTATGCGGGACTGCTGCCGGTGCAGGGGATTTGGCGCGTGGTACTGCTGGTATTGGCGGGCGCGACGTTGCTCTATGGCAATCTGGGCGCGATTCCGCAGCGCAACATCAAGCGGCTGCTCGGCTACTCGTCCATCGGCCATGCCGGCTACATGCTGATGGGCGTGGCCGCGGTGAACGCTCTCGGCGCCAGCGCCGTGCTGTTTTATCTCGGCCAATACGCGTTCACGAACCTGTGCGCGTTCCTGGCCATCATCGCCGTGACGGCGGCCACGGGCAGCGATGAAATCCCGACGTTCTCCGGGCTCGGCAAACGCTCGCCGATTCTCGGCCTGGCGTTGTTTCTCTCGATGATGTCGCTGGCGGGTGTGCCGCCACTGAGCGGGTTCTTCGGCAAATTCCAACTGTTCGCGGCGGTGATCGAACGCGCGCAGACGGATTGGCATTATTACGTGCTCGCGGGCATCGGAGCCGCGGCAGTGGTTATTTCACTATACTTTTATCTCGGTGTCGGGCGCGCGATTTACCTGCAGGAGGCGGAGGACGCGTCACCGATTGCCGTGAGCAAGCCGATGCGGTTGGCGCTGTACGTGTGCATGGTGGCCATGATCGGGCTGGGGATTTACCAGCGCCCGCTCGTGCACGCCTCGATAATGGCTGCAAAGGTCTTTGGCTTGCAGTAGACTCGGCCCATGGACCCGACGGTCAATCGCATCAACGTCGTCTTCCTGTACGCGAAGGAGTTAGCGAAACTGCGTTCCTTTTACGAGCAGGGTTTCGGCCTCGCCAAACCGATGATTGACGCGAAATGGTGGGTGGAATACGCGCTCGGAGACGGCTCGCATCTCGCCTTGCACCAGACCGACGAAGCGCACTTGGAGGGGGTCAACCGCCAGAAGAACACCGTCAAATTCAGCGTTGATGTCACTGACATCAACCATTTCATCCAGAAGCTGACCGACCTCGGCGCGACGTTTCACTTCGGCCCGCGGCTGGAGTACGGTTTTTATCTGGCGGAGTTTGAGGACCCCGAAGGCAATTGCGTTCGGTTGTACGAAACAGCAAAGAAAACCCCATTGTTGTAGGCCGCTTCTGTGAAGCGGCGGTGGGCGCCGACTCGCAGAGTCGGCCTACAAAGGAACGAACAATGAAGACCCGCATTGAAAAAGACTCGATGGGCCCGCTGGAGGTTCCTGCCGATGCCTATTACGGCGTGCAGACGCAGCGGGCGGTAACGAATTTCCCGATCAGCGGCTGGCCGCTGCCGCCGCGACTCATTCACGCCATGGGCCGCATCAAACGCGCCGCCGCGAAGACGAACCTTGAACTCGGCCTCATCGACAAGAAGGTGTCTGACGCCATCGTTCAGGCCGCGACGGAAGTGGTCGAAGGCAAGCTCGACGAGCAGTTTCCCGTGGACATTTTCCAAACCGGCTCGGGCACGTCGACGAACATGAATACCAACGAGGTGATTGCGAGCCGCGCCAACGAGATCCTCGGCGGCAAGCGCGGCGACAAGTCGCCCGTGCATCCGAACGACCACGTCAACCTTTGTCAGTCCAGCAACGACGTATTTCCGACGGCGATCCACATCAGTGTGATCGAGGCGCTTCATAAGGAATTGTTTCCCGCCCTCGAGCATTTGCAGCAGGCGCTGGCGGCGAAGGCACACGAATTCGACAACGTGATGAAGATCGGGCGCACGCATTTGCAGGACGCGACGCCCATTCGATTGGGTCAGGAATTCTCGGGATATGCGACACAGGTCACGTACGCGCAGGGACGCGCCGAAGAAGCCATTGATACGCTCGATGCGCTGCCGCTCGGCGGAACGGCGGTCGGGACTGGATTGAACGCCCATCCTGAGTTTGCAAAGCGGGCGATTGAGAAGCTCTCCCATGAGTTGGGGATACCGTTGCACGAGGAGCATAATCATTTCGAGGCGGCGGCGGCGCGCGATGCCTGCGTGGCGGCGAGCGGCCAATTGAAGACCATCGCGGTGAGCCTTGCGAAGATCGCCAACGACATTCGCTTGCTGGGCAGCGGGCCACGATGTGGTATTGGCGAGCTCAAGCTGGCGGCGGTGCAGCCGGGCAGTTCGATCATGCCCGGCAAGGTCAATCCGGTCATCGCGGAGAGCCTGATCCAGGTGTGTTTGTGGGTCATTGGCGCGGATCTCGCGATTACGCTGGGCGGACTGCAAAGTTTCTTCGAGTTGAACGTCGCCATGCCCTTGATCGGCGCGCAAATGCTGGAAAGCGTGCACTTGCTCGCGGCCGCCTCGCGCAATTTCGCCGACGCCTGCGTCAAGGGAATTGAAGCCGACCGCGAGCGCTGCGAATCGCTGGTCGAGCAGAGCCTGGCGATGTGCACGCCGCTCGCGCCGGTCATCGGCTACGACAAAGCCGCCGAGATTGCCAAGAAAGCGTACAAAGAAGGCAAGACCGTCCGCGAAGTCGCCCGCGAAGTCTCCGGCCTCAGCGAGAAACAACTCGCCGAAATCTTCAACCTTCACGCCCTCACCGAACCGGGGATTCGGGGGAAGGGTGGGGAGTAGTCGCTTCAAGCTGTGCCATGAAGAGATGAAAGAAAACAGGATACTGATATCGAAGCTCGATGCAGCGCGAAGACAGCTTGAAACGGCGATCAAGCTCTTCTTTGCGAACGGGGACTTCGTATCAATCCGCTCTTTGTCGTACG
>JBGPVO010000199.1:0-4186 GCA_041491705.1 Verrucomicrobiia bacterium | reverse complement strand
CGATCAACCCCGCCCGCGTGTTCGGTCCCGCGCTCGCCGTCAGTTTCTGGGACGCGCACTACGTCTACTGGATCGGCCCGCTCCTCGGCGGCGCACTCGCCGGTTATGTCTACAAGACGTTCCTGCTGCCGAAGAGTTGAGACGGCGTGATACGCTTCGACCAGAGGCGTCGTGGGCGTTCCTAGGCGGCTCGCAGAGAAGTGATATTGCCGGCAAGTCGAAGTGAAGGCTGCGCAACTTCACTTCGCGTCCTTTTTCCCGCCGAACAAATACATCTGCGGCGGTTCCTTGACTCCTGACTTCTGACTCCTGACTCCCGATTTCTTCTTCGTCTCCGCCAGCTTCGGCTTCCCATCCGCCGACAACTCGGCTTCTTCGAGGTTGTTGAGAACTTCCTTGGCGCGGGCGATGACTTCCTTGGGCAAGCCCGCGAGGCGGGCGACTTGGATGCCGTAGCTCTTGTCCGTGCCGCCGGGCAAAATCTTGTGGAGGAAAATGACCTGGTCGTGCCATTCGCGGACGGCGACATTGTAGTTCTTCACGCGGGGCAGCGTGGCGGCGAGTTCGGTGAGTTCGTGGTAGTGGGTCGCGAACAGCGTCTTCGCGCCGACGCTGTTGTGCAAGTGCTCGGCCACTGCCCATGCAATGCTCAAGCCATCGAACGTGCTCGTGCCGCGGCCGATCTCGTCGAGCACGATGAGGCTCTTGGGCGTGGCGTTGTTGAGAATGTTCGCCGTCTCGTTCATCTCGACCAGAAACGTGCTTTGGCCGCGCGCGAGGTCGTCGGTGGCGCCGACGCGCGTAAAGATGCGGTCCACCAACCCGACCGTCGCCCGCGCCGCGGGCACAAACGAGCCGACCTGCGCCATCAACACCAGCAGCGCCACCTGCCGGATGTACGTGCTCTTGCCAGCCATGTTCGGGCCGGTGATGATGAGAAGCTGCTGCTCCTTGTTGTCGAGTAACGTGTCATTCGGGACAAACCGCTCTTCGATCAGCGTCTGCTCCAGCACGGGGTGCCGTCCATCCACGAACTCGATGCGATCGCCATCGTCGACGCTCGGGCGACAGTAGTTCTGGTGCCGCGCCAACTCGGCCAGGCCCGCGAGCACGTCGAGCGCGGCGATGGCGGACGCCGATTCCTGAATCTGCGCCGACTTCTCGACCGCCGCCGCGCGAATCTGCTGGAAGAGTTCGTATTCGAGCGCGTGGGCGCGTTCTTCCGCGCCGAGAATCTTGTGCTCCATCTCCTTGAGTTCGGGCGTGACGAACCGTTCGCCGTTGGCAATCGTCTGCTTGCGACTGTAATCACCCGGCACCTTGTCGAGGTTCGCCTTCGTCACCTCAATGTAGTAACCGAACACGGAATTGAAGCGCACCTTCAACGACGCGATGCCCGTCCGCTCGATTTCCTTCTGTTGCAGCGCCGCGATCCACGCCTTGCCGTCGGTCGACGCGCGCCGCAACTCGTCCAATTCGGCGTTGTGGCCAGCCTTGATCAGCCCGCCGTCCTTGAGCGCGAGCGGTGGAGCATCGGCAATGGAGCGCGAAATCAGCTCGACCAGATCGGGCAGTTCGGTAATCTGTGCCGACAGTAAGGAAAGCAAATCGGGAGGGCGAGGCTCCTGCCGAGCCACGACGGACTTCGGCTCGCCGGGAGGCTCGCCCTCCAATGTCTTCTTCAGCTTCGGCACGGCCGCGAGTGATTCCTTGAGCACGACGAGGTCGCGCGCGTTGCCGGAGCCGACGCTGAGCCGCGCCAGTGTTCGTTCCATGTCGCGCACGCCGTGGAGTTGCTCGCGGAAATCGGCCAACACCTGCGCCGTGTCGCAGAACGTCGCGATCACGCCCTGCCGCGCGCGGATTTGCTCGACGTTCGTGAGCGGATGCGTCAACCATTCGCGCAGCAGCCGCGCGCCCATCGGCGTGAGCGTGCGGTCCATGCAACCGATGAGTGTGTGCTTGCGATCAGCACGTGGCGATTCGAGTAGCTCGAGATTCCGTTGCGTGACGGCGTCCAAGATCATGAAATCGTTGATGCTGTACACCGTGAGGCGATGAATATGCGCGGTGCTGCGCCGCAACGTTTGCTGCAGGTAATGCAGCGCCGCGCCCGCCGCGCCGATGCCCACGCTCAATTCACCCGCGCCAAAACCGTCGAGCGACTGCGTCTTGAAATGGTCGCGCAGCGTGAAGAACGCCGTGTCGCGTTCGAACGTCCAGCCGTCGTGCGGCGTGATCGGCAGCGCGAGATGGGCCAGCAGCGACTTCGCTTCGTCGAACCATTCGGCGGGCACGATCATCTCGGCCGGGCGGACACGGGTGAGTTCGTTCTGGAGTTGCTCGGCGGAGGACAGCTCGGTGACCTTGAAGTCGCCCGTCGTGAGATCGACCAGGGCCAGGCCAAACCTGCCGTCGGTGCAAATCGCCGCGAGAAAATTGTTCCGCTCGGCGTGGAGCAGATGCGCGTCGAAATGGGTGCCGGGGCTGAGGATTTGCGTGACGTCGCGGTTGACGAGCTTGCCGGGCGTGGCGTCTTCGAGCTGGTCGCAGATGGCGACCTTGCGGCCGTGTTTGAGGAGCCTGCCGATGTAGGCTTCGGCGGCGTGATGCGGAATGCCGCACATGGGGACGCCATTGCGGCTGGTGAGGGCGAGATTGAGCAGTGGCGAGGCGGTTTTCGCATCGTCAAAGAACATCTCGTAGAAATCGCCCAATCGAAACAACAGGAGCGCATCCGGCGGGATCTGGTGTTTGACGCGCCGATACTGTTGCATCATGGGCGTGAGACCATCACCCGTCGGTTGGGATTTCGCACTCGCCATCGCGGGTGGGATTATAGCGGCGGGCTGCGAGCGGTCACGACCTAAAAACGCGTTGGCCGATCCCGAAAGCATTCGGGATCGGCCTCGCGTGTATTGCTCGAACCGCTCTCTGCGTCGCGCGCGTCGATCGTTCAACGCTGGCTGTTCAGCGCGGTCCCTCTATCCGTGCGTCGGCCGCAGATCGTTCCGCAACCACGTCACGGCGGGGTTGACCTCCTACGAACCGCCGGGCATCCCCCAACCCGACGCGGATTCTTTTAGCACGAGCCTTGCCAACGGGCCAAGCCACGTGAAATCAGGGTGCTCAGGCCAGAGGTCGGACAAGACTGTTGGCTTGGCCGGTCAAAAGGGGACGAGATTGGACAAAAATGTCGGCGCGTCTTCGAGGGCTCAACGCTGGAAGAGTTCGCGCACCATGCGGCGGAATTGATGGATGTCGAACGGCTTCTCGATGAGATTGTTGCCGGTGCGCGTCACGAAGTCGCTGAACCCGGCTTTGCGCGAGGCCTGTCCCGTCACAAAGAGAAAACGATCGGCCAGGTAGGGAAACGTCCGCACCACATCGTTGTAGAGCGCCTCGCCGTCCACGCGCGGCATCATCAAGTCGCAAATGACGGCCTCGTAGTCGCCCGTGCGCAGACGATCCATGGCCACCATGCCGTTGCCGGCGATTTCGACCTCGCAGTTCTCATAGGTCAGCACGTCGCGAAGCAACTGCGCCAGGTCGTAAACATCGTCAACGACCAGCACGCGATGTATTACCTGCTCCAGACGTTTGGCCTCGGTCATACACCCTCAACTTAGTCCTACCGCACTGTCCATTCAACGACTTTTGTGGATTCTCGCAACCATCCTGTCATGAACATGTTTCACAGATTGGCGCACCGATTTCGCAGAGCTTGCGAGCCTGTATCCCTCTAATTTACTGGCTTGCAAGGCAATTTAGTTGACGAATTTTGTTGCATTTCCCGGTGTGGTTACCTAAGATGGCGCCGCTTTGGCCGAGGTGTGGTATAGGGTAAACTTCGACGAGGCAGCGGCAACGCGCTAAAGGGCTCCGGAGCTTTTCAGGGAGAGGGAAGCCCGATCCAGCACGAGGTCGCTAAACAGGGTCGTGGTAAACTGTGTGGATTTAGGGGAAAAGGGTATGCACACATCCAGTCGTTTGTCTCGCTTCATTCCGTCGCTTTGCCTTTGCCGCCATGGCGACGTTGTCCGCCGCCAGAACTTCTCCGCCAAACGCCGTGGCGAGTCGGGATCCACGCTGGTTCTCGTGGCCCTGTTCGTCATCGCGCTTTTCGGCTTTGCCGCGCTGACCATCGACGTGGGGCGCGTGTACAAGGAAAAACGGCACGAGCAGT
>JBGPVO010000198.1:0-4186 GCA_041491705.1 Verrucomicrobiia bacterium | reverse complement strand
CTGATGGCATGGTACGGCGTGAATTTTGTGCTCGGCAAGGGTCTGCATAGTTATGGGTTCGGCGTGGGAGGAGGGCCGTACGTCATCGGATACGTGGCCGTGGAGTTGGCGCTGGTGGGATTTGCGACGTGGAGAAGGAGCGCGGCAAATAGGGTGCGCGCATCGAGTGCCGCCAGTGCGGAGGGATTGGCGACGTAATGAATTCGTTGTGGCTGATCATCGGTTCACTGGCGGCATTTGCGGTGGCGTATCGCTACTACGGCGCATTTCTGGCGGCAAAGGTGGCGATGCTCGATGACAGTCGCCCCACGCCGGCGCATCGGTTGAAAGACGGCGTGGATTACTATCCGACGAGTCGCCTCGTTCTGTTCGGTCATCACTTTGCGGCGATCGCCGGGCCCGGGCCGTTGGTCGGGCCGGTGCTGGCGGCGCAATGGGGGTACGCGCCGGGCTTCATCTGGATCGTCATTGGCGCGTGCCTGGCGGGCGCGGTGCATGACTTCGTGATTCTGCTGGCATCCGTTCGACAGGATGGGTTGTCGCTCCCGAAAATCGCGCGCAGCAACATCGGCCCGTTGTCCGGCATCACGACATCCGTGGCCACACTGTTCATCATCATCACGATTCTGGCGAGCATCGGCATCGTGGTCGTCAATGCGTTGTGCGAGAGTTCGTGGGGGATGTTCACGATCGTGGTCACGATTCCCGCGGCGCTGGTGACGGGTTTCTGGATGTACAAGTTGCGGCCGGGCAAGGTCGCCGAGGCGTCGGTGATCGGTGTTACCATCGTGATGCTCGGTGTGTTTCTCGGGAAACCGTTTGCGGATTCCGGGCTCTCGCATTGGTTGTTGTTCGACAAGCCGACACTGTCGCTGATACTGCCGGTTTATGCGTTCATCGCATCGATCCTGCCAGTCTGGGTGCTGATGTGTCCGCGGGACTATTTAAGTTCGTACATGAAGATTGGCGTGATCGTGGTTCTGGCGGTCGGGATCTTCGTGGCGCATCCGACGCTCCAGATGCCGGCCACGACGCCATTTCTCAACGGCGGGCCGGTGGTTTCCGGTTCGGTCTGGCCGTTCGTGTGCATCGTCATCATGTGCGGCGCGCTGTCGGGATTTCATGCGTTGATCGCGTCGGGAACGACGCCAAAGATGCTGTATCGCGAATCGGACATACGCGTGATTGGATATGGAGCGATGGTTCTGGAGGGTTTTGTGGCCGTGACCGCGCTGGTGGCGGCGTGCGCGCTGCAGCCCGGCGATTATTTTGCGATCAACGTGGCGCAGGACAAGCCCGCGCAGGTCGCGGCGTACACGAAATTCGTCGAGACGACGCGAGTGGAGCACAACTGGGACGTTTCGCCGAAGGAACTGACCGCGCTCGAACAGGAGACGGGCGAACACCTGCGCGGGCGCGTGGGCGGCGCGGTGACGCTGGCGGTCGGCATGGCGAAGGTGTTTTCCGGGTTCATGAAGGGGTTGACGGGATATTGGTACCACTTCGTGATCATGTTCGAGGCGCTGTTTATCCTGACGTTGCTGGAGACCGGCACGCGCGTGGCGCGGTTTGTGTTCCAGGAGAGCGTGGCGGAGTTTTCACCCCGCGCGAAGATCGGCGGCAAGCCGAGCTGGGGCATGAACATCCTGATGAGTTTGCTGACGTGTTGCGGGTGGGGGTATTTGCTGTACACGGGCAACATCAACACGCTGTGGCGGATGCTCGGCATCTCCAACCAGTTGCTGGCCCTCATCGCGCTCGCGGTGGGGACAACCTACCTGCTGAACCACGCGCCGAAGCGAAGCTATGCGCTGTGCACGGGCATTCCATTCGTGTTTGTGGTCATCACGGTGCTGACGGCTGGCGTGCAAAGCGTGTTGGGTTGGTGGCGGAAAATCCCGTCGGCGCCTCCATCGGAACAGTTTTCGCTGGAACTCATGTGTTGGCTGGCTTCGATCATGTTGCTGCTGACGTGCGTGATCGTGCTGGATGCGATGCGAAAGTGGAAGAGCATCCTGGCGACGCCAGCGGCGCCTGCCGCCCCCGCGGTCGTCACTGAAACAGCCTGACGCCGCGCTTCTTGAAGAAGGGGATCAGCAGCAGACCCGCGACGAAGCCGCCGACGTGCGCCCAAAAGGCGACCCCACCGTTGACGTCAACGTGGAGAACGGCCAACCCGCTGAGCAATTGCATGCCAAACCAAAACACGATGAACAGAACGGCCGGTACGTAGAACACGCGCCAGAAGATCCAAATCGGGAAGAGCACCAGGACGCGCGCGCGCGGGAGAAGGAGCAAGTACGCGCCGAGCACGCCGGAAATGGCACCGCTCGCGCCGATCATCGGGACGGTCGAGTCGGGCGAGATGGCCACCTGCGCGGCCGCCGCACCGACGCCACAGAGCAGGTAGAAGACGATGAATTTGAAGTGGCCGACGGAGTCCTCGACGTTCTTCCCAAAAATCCAGAGGAACAGCATGTTGCCGATGATGTGCATCCAGCCACCATGCAGGAACATCGAGGTGACGATGGTGCGGTACGAATCGGGCGAGGGCGCGTGAGTGAGATAGGCGGGTGTGAGCGCAAAGGTCGCAACAAAGGACTCGACGCGGCTGGAATTATCAAGCGAGAGCTCGTGCCAAAAGACGAGCGCGTTGAGGGTGATGATGGCGACCGTGATGAACGCAAACGTGCGGGTCGGTCTATCATCTCGCAGCGGGATCATTTCGCCGGGGCGGTCGTGTCGCGAGAGGGGACGTCGGGCGCCGGGGTTGCAGACGGCGCATGGGCCTGCGTGAACACTTCCTTTAACCAGGCGAGCACGATCTGCGGGAGATTCCTGACCCCGAGGAGCATATCGGATCCATGCAGGTTTCCCGTGCAAATGGAGAGTTCGTTGGTGGCGATGGCAACGCCGGCCTCTTTTTGGAGTTCGACCAGGCGCTTGCACGATTCGAAAGCGAAGGGGTCATTCTGCGAGACGAAGATGCGAACAGGGATGTGGCCGAGCCTGGAGACTATGTCGTCCGTACGCACGCTGCGGTAGTTGATCCCAGGGCTGAAAGCCACCAGCGCCGCGAGGTCTTCGTTGATGACGGCGTAGCGCAACGCGATGTTGGCGCCAAGGCTTTCACCAACCAGGGCGATGTGTTTTCGGTCGATTTCCGGCTGGGCCTGCAGCCAATCCACGGCCGCCTCGATATCGAGCAACATGTCCTGGTAATCACGGCCCGTAAAGTTACGAAGGTCCAGCGTCACCGCGCCGTCGGCGGTGAGTTTGCGCGTGCTCTCCCCGTGGCCGCGCAGATCGATGGCGAGGGCGGCCAAGCCGTTTTGCTGGAGAAGCCTGGCGAAGACATCCCACGTCGAGCGGTCCCTGGACACGGAATGGATCAGTAGCACCGCCGGCGCGGGCGTTTGTCGCACGGGATAATACGTTCCGATAACACCGACATCATCGGTCGTGTGAAGGTGCACGGTTCGGTGCGTGTCCGCGAAGGCAGACGATCGGACCGCAACGATCATCGCGAAGATGGCCAAAATTCGGTGCAACACGGGTCGACTCTAGCAGAACATCAGTCCAGTTCAACGGTTTTAAGGAGTTGCTCGCGCAACACTTCGTCGGCGCGGTGTCGGCGTTCGTTGGCGGCAATGCCGTCGGGGTTCCACAGGCAGAATGGGCCGCCGAACGTGATGCTCATGGTTTCGCGCCGCAGCCTGCCCCGACGGATCGGGAGCCAATTGCGGCCGACGTACGGCTTGCGGGTGTCGCGCACGATGACGGGCAGGACCGCCGCGTGGCCCAGCAGGGCGATGGAGCCGGCACCGGGCTTGAACACGGGGTCGCCGCCGAGCACGGATCTTTCCGTGAGACGGATCCCGCCTTCCGGGAAAATGGCGAGGCAACGGCCTGCGCGCAGGCGGCGAACGGCCTCGCGCACGGCGCCGTGATCGACGCGGGCGCGATCCACGGGAAAGCAACCGATCGTCCGGAGCAGTCGCGCCAACCACGGCTTGCGGAACATTTCGGCCATGGTCATGAACTCGACAGGGCGAGGCATCACAGTGCCGAGCATTGGGGGATCGGCGAAGCTGATGTGGTTGCAGACCACCAGAAGGCCGCCGTCGCGCGGAATGCGGTCGCGCCCGACGATGCGCGTGCGGAAGATGAGACGAAGGACGATGGT
>JBGPVO010000197.1:0-4210 GCA_041491705.1 Verrucomicrobiia bacterium | reverse complement strand
TTGCGGGTCGAGTCGGTGGCCTGGGTGGCGGAACGCAAGGATGTGCTGAGCGGTCTGCTGTTCATGCTGACTCTCGGCGCGTACGTCCGCTATGTGCGCGGCCCGTTCTCCATGACCCGTTACCTTGCGGTGCTGTTCGTATTTGCGCTGGCTCTGATGACCAAACCGATGGTAGCGACGCTGCCGTTTGTGTTGCTGTTGCTGGACTACTGGCCATTGGGACGGACACGATGGGTCAAGCCGGTGGTGGCCGGTCAGAGTATCACGGCGACTCCGGGCCAGCCCCGATCGGATCGGGGCCGGTTGCTCAAAGAGAAGATTCCATTTTTCATGCTGGCCGCCGCATCGTCCATCGTGACCTCTTGGGGGCAGCGTAACGCCGGCGTGATGGATTTGGCCCGGGTGCCGCTGGGAATGAGAATTGCCAATGCCCTGCTCGCGTATGTGGGCTACATCGGCAAGACGCTTTGGCCAACCAGACTGGCCGTTTTCTATCCGCTGCACGCGGGTCTGCCGGCGGCAGCAGTGTTGGGAGCTGGTATCGGACTGGTCGCGATAACGGCAGGGGTGATTTGGGCGGCGCGGCGCATGCCGTGGTTGGTCACGGGCTGGTTTTGGTACCTGGGAATGCTGGTGCCGGTCATTGGTTTGTTGCAGGGGCTGGGAGAGTCGATGGCGGATCGATTTCCGTATCTTCCCCTGATCGGGGTGTTTATCATGCTGGGTTGGAGCGTGCCGGACCGCGCGATGGAGCGGTTCATCGCGAGGGCGACTCACCACGAGCGGCGGATCATGAAAATGATGGTGTGCCTCGTGGCGGTGGCGGTGCTTGCGGTGTGCGCGGTGCTGTCCAGGATTCAGCTCGGGTACTGGAAGAACTCGGAGACACTGTTTCGCCACGCGCTGGACGTAACCCGGGATAATTGGATGGCGCACTGCAACCTGGCGAAGGCCTTGGAGCAAGCGGGCAGGATCGAGGATGCAATCAGCCAGTATGAGCAGGCGCTTCAGATCAGGCCCGAGTTTCCCGAGGCGCACATCAGCGTGGGGGTCGCCCTGTGCCAGGTGGGCAGAGTTCAGGAAGCGGTCGAACACTTCGAGCAGGCGTTGCGGCTCAAGCCCGATAATGCGGCGGCACACAACAACTTGGGGCTGGTCCTGTGTCGGACAGGTGAGGTGCAAAAAGGGATCGAACAGTACGAGCAGGCGCTGCGGATCGACCCGAACTACGCGGACGCAGAGTATAACTTTGGGTCGGCCCTGTTGCAGGAGGGCAAGTTCGAGGATGCGATCGGTCACTACGAGCGGGCGCTGCGGATTGAGCCCGATTACGCGGAGGCACACGCCGCGCTGGGGTTTGCCTTCGGGCAGGTCGGCAAGTTCGAGGATGCGATCAGGCATTACGAGCGAGCGGTGCAGATCAAACCCGATTACGCCGTGATCTATTACAATCTCGGGGCGACCTTCGAGCAAGCGGGCAGGATCGAAGATGCCATCCGCCAGTACAGACAGGCGTTGCGGATCAAGCCCGATTTCGCCGAGGCGCAGAATAGACTGGCGAAGCTGCGGGCCGTCCCCTAAAACGTTGGCCGGGGCATGAAGCCTGACGATTCACCAATCATTCCACCAATCACCCATGCCTGACAACGTGATGATACAGTGCGACAACCTCACCAGGAGGTTTGGCGATTTCACAGCCGTCGATCACGTCAGCTTTTCGGTGGAGAAGCAATCCATCTTCGGATTCCTCGGGCCGAACGGTTCGGGGAAGTCCACCGTGATCCGCATGCTCTGCGGCATTCTCGAGCCGACCGAAGGAACGGGCCGCATTGCCGGCCATGATGTGTCACGGGAAACGGACGCCATCAAGGGCTCGCTCGGCTATATGTCGCAGAAATTTTCCTTGTACGACGAACTCACGGCGAACGAGAACCTGCAGTTCTACGCGCGCTTGTACGGCCTGCGCGGGCCGTCGATGATGAAACGACGCGACGAATTGATCGCGCTCACCCACTTGGCGCCGTATATCGACCGTCGCGCAGGATTGCTCTCCGGCGGTTGGAAGCAACGCCTCGCGATGGCCTGTGCGCTCGTCCACAAGCCCAGCGTCCTGTTTCTCGATGAGCCGACCGCGGGTATCGACCCCGTCGCGCGGCGCGAGTTGTGGGACCTGCTTTTTGAACTGTCCAGCGCGGGCATGACGCTGTTCGTGACCACGCATTACATGGATGAAGCCGAGCGCTGCAGCCACGTCGGCTACATCCACATGTCCCGGCTCATCGTCTGCGGCGCGCCGGATGACTTGAAACAGTTGCCGGCGGTGAATCCGCCGGGGACCAAGCGCCTCGATGTCACGTGCGATCACGTGACGGTCGGTCTCCGCGCGGTGCGCAAGCTGGAAGGAGTGCGCATGACAACCGTGTTCGGTCAGTCGATGCACTTATTGGTCGATGAAACGATGGCGGAGCAATCGATCCGCCACACCCTCAGCGGCGTCGGCATTCACGACGTCGATATCCGGCCCATCGGGCCGTCGCTGGAAGATGTGTTCGTGGTGTTGACCAGGCAGCAGGCGGGAGGGGCCTCATGACGTTCCAGATGCCGAAGTTCCTCCGCGGCTTTCGCGCGATCCTCTACAAGGAGTTCATCATCCTGGTCCGCGACCGCACAACCTTGTTCTTCATGTTCTTCCCGCCGCTGCTGCAAATCGTCGCGTTTGGGTTCGCCCTCGACAACGACGTGAAGCACATGGCGATGGCCGTGTACAACGAAGACCGCACCACCGAAAGCCGGCAGCTCGTCGACGCGTTCGTGAACACCCAGACGTTCCGCGTCGTGAAAGAGGTGAACAGCCTGGCCGAACTGGAAGAAATGGTGCGTCGGGGCAAGGCTTACGTGGGCCTGCAGATTCCGCCGGATTTCACGCGCAAATTGCACGCCAGGCAAAAAGCGAACGTGCAAGTGCTCATTGACGGATCGAATTCCACAACCGCGCTGCAGG
The DNA here is from genome assembly GCA_041491705.1 of Verrucomicrobiia bacterium. Classification (GTDB taxonomy): domain Bacteria; phylum Verrucomicrobiota; class Verrucomicrobiia; order Palsa-1439; family Palsa-1439; genus Palsa-1439. The sequence continues at coordinate 1,209 of JBGPVO010000197.1, read as the reverse complement.
CCTTGAACACGGCGCTGGGCGTAGCGTTCCAACAATCGGTCGGCATTCTTCTCGGCGAGACCGACCGGCGCGAGCTCCCCGTTGAGGTGCGGCCGCAGGTGCTTTACAACCCGTCGATGCGCGCGCCGAACTTCTTCGTCCCCGGCGTCATCGGTACGGCGCTGCAAATCGCCACGGTCTTCGCGGCCGCCAAGTCGATCGTGCGCGAGCGGGAACGCGGCACCCTGGAGAACCTGTTCGTCAGCCCGATGACCCGCTGGGGGTTGATGCTCGGCAAAATCGTGCCGTACCTGTGCGTTTCGATGACGATGGCGTTGTTCCTGTTCACGATCCTGCGCTGGGTGTTCTTCGTTCCCATCCACGGCAGCCTGTTCATGCTGTTCATCGCCGCGTTCCTGTATGTGTTCGCGCTGCTGAGTCTGGGATTGCTGGTATCGACCAGGGCCCAGAGCCAGAACGAAGCGCTGCAGATGAGCATGACGGTGCTGTTGCCGTCGATTTTCTTCTCGGGATTCATCTTTCCGCGCGAGACGATGCCGTGGATCTTCTACGCGATCAGCACCGTGTTACCGGCGACCTATTTCATTGAATTGATGCGGGCGATCATCCTGCGCGGGGCGGGCTTTCTGGAGTTCTGGCGCCACCTGCTTATTCTCGCCGTGATGGGCGGCGCGCTCTTCTCACTGTGCGCTTTGCGGTTCAAGAACAAGATTGGCTAACTTCGTTTCGCAGCCGTCGCACGCTTCTCCAGGTATGCTTTGACAGTGCGACGATCCAGGTTCGTCAGGCGCGCGACTTCTTCGTAGGTGCCATGGCGTTCGTACAGCAGTTGGCAGTAGCCGGAGAGCAGCCCGTCCGCATCCAGCCTGCCCTGCTCGATTCCGGCCAGCAACTCCGATCGCAGGTCGGGCGCCACCGCTTGATGGTCTCCTTCATAGTGTTTCGTGAGGAGAATGCGGCGGACCGCCTGTTCGAGTTCGCGCACGTTGCCCGGCCACGGGTAATTTCTGCCCAGTGAGGTATCGAGCGCTGCGTGCACCAATTCGACTGCTTCGGGTGAGCGTTCACCCGTGAGCCGCAGGACCAGATGGGCAATCAAATCGTCGAGTTCACGCGGATCTTCCGCGATGCGCTGGCGCAACGGCGGCACCGTGAGCACGTCGGAGCAGAGCCGATAGTAAAAGTCATCACGGAACTGGCCGCTGGTGC
>JBGPVO010000196.1:0-4215 GCA_041491705.1 Verrucomicrobiia bacterium | reverse complement strand
ATATTGTAGAGGAGTATATCCGCCCCCCTGATGTTCCATTCCACCGCGCGAATGAGCAGCAACCCTTTTTGGCGCGCGTACTCGAAGACCCGCTCGTCCTCAATCACCCGACAATGTAACGTGACGGCGATCGCGCCATAGCCGAGTTCCGCCGCGCGGTCGATCAACGCGGTCGCGGGGTAGCGCAACCCGTCCTTGGGGTCTTCACCCGAGTGCATGTGCAAATCCACTTTGATCATCACGTCACTTGTTTCACAGTTCCACTCCCGAGAAAAAAGAGCAGTTTCTGGGCGACCTGGATGCCTGCCACCTGCTGGAGCGCGGATTCGTAAGCACGCAATTGCTCCGCGTACTTATCGGCTTCCTCGCGCGCGTCCGTCTTGTAATCGACCACTATCCATCTGCCCCGCTCGCAAAACAGCAGATCGATCTTCCCCTCCATCAGTCCCTCGCCCACAAGTTGCGTGAACGGCAATTCGCGATACACTTCCTCAGCGCCACGCGCCCGCGCCAGCAACTCCGAGTCGAGCGCCTTGTGAACCATCTCGATGGCACGACGATTGTCGTCACCACTCAGACCCGATTGTGCGATGAATTGCTCGATCCGCTCGCGCTGCTGCGCCGCAGACGCACTCAAGTCCAGCGTTTCCAGCATGTCGTGCACCACCACCCCAAAGTCCATCGCTTTCTCGCGTTCGATGCCGACCGGCTCATCCGCGCGTGGTTCGGCCTCATCCGCCAACTTTGACGGGCTCATCCGCATCAATGGTTTCGCGGCGCGCGCCAGCAACGCCGCACGAGTTTCCGTCCACTCGCGTCGTTTCTCGATCCATTGCTTCACGGAATCGGACTTCGCCTTCGGTTTTTCTGGTTCGACTTCCGCCACCGTCAGCGATTCCAAATCGGGCGTCTCGACCAGCGCGCTTGCGGCGGGCACAAACCCCCGGGCCAACAGATCGATCCTCCCGCCCTTGTCCGCGAACCACGGAATGACCAGTTGCTCCTTCGCGCGGGTCGCGGCGACGTACAGCAGTCGAATCTCTTCCGCCTCCTCACGCTTGCGGTGTTCATCGTCCGCTTCGTCAAAACCTGTCGTCCGCATCTTGGCAAAGCGCAGTTGGCCGCTGCCGTCGGGGGCAAACAACAGCTTTGCGCCAGTATCGGATGAGCGGCCCGCCAAATCAGGCAACACCACCACGGGAAACTCCAGGCCTTTCGACTTGTGTATTGTCAGCAAAGTCACAAAAGGGCCTTTCTCTTCGCTGGCGGGCGACGGCTCTTCCTCGACACCGTCCAGCACAGTCTGGCGCAGCCGCCGGACAAATGTGCGGAGCGAGTGGACGCCAACCGCTTCGAGTTGCCGCGCCAATTCGAGCGCCTTCAGCAGGTTCGCCACGCATTGCGCCCCGTCAGGCTGGCTCACGAAAAATGCCTCGCAAATCCGGGTTCGCGCGAACACATGCTCCACGTACCCGGCAACCGAGAAACCATGTCGAGACTCGTGCAACTCGCGCAGAAGTGCAAACGTCAGCCGTGCTTGCTCTGGCGCATCTGATGCCAGTGTGCCCAGATAGCTCAACCGTGTCGATTCAGACGCGAGGAACACCTGTTCATCAGCCCAGCCGAAGAGCGGAGACCGAAGTGTCGCAACCAGGTTGAGTCTATCCGCCGGATTGTCGAGGCACGACAGCAGCGAGGACAATGTTTGGATTTCCTGACGCTGGTAGTAGCTCTTCCCGCCGACGACGCGAAACGGCACGCCGTGCTCCTGCAACACGTCGCCGTACGCCTCGACACCCGTGAAACTGCGAAATAACAGGGCCACCTCGCCCCACTGGCACGCGCCGCTCGCTACCTGCTGCTTGAGATAACGGGCGACTGACGCTGCCTCCGCGCGCCGCAATTCGTCAGCCGTCCCGGCCAGCGGCTGCTTCGGTCGAAGCAAAGTCACCGCTGTCTGTGAAGTCTGCAACTCCGGGCGCGGCGCCAGCGGGATATATTCGGGTTGATAATCGCCGTCAACGGATTTGACGAGAATCTTCGCAAACACGTCGTTCACCCAATCGAGAATCGTGGACTTGCTCCGGAAGTTTTGGCGGAACGTCAGGACCCGGCCCTTTCTTTCAATCTGGCGGCGCGTGTCGGCGTACATCTCGATGTCGGCGCGACGGAACCCATAGATGCTTTGCTTTGGGTCGCCGACGACGAACAGCTTGCCCGGCGCGCCTTCACCGAGCAACAGCACAACCTCCGTTTGCACCGGATCCGTGTCCTGGAACTCGTCGACGAGCACAAACTTGAACCGCTTCTGTAGGTCTCGCCGCACATCCACGCTGTCGCGCAGCAGATCACGGGTCTTTACCAACAGGTCGTCGAAGTCCAACAACGCGCGGTCATGTTTGATCTTCTGGAAATGATCAACAAACCCGCGCAACCACGCGACCAGTTCCACGAGAAGATTGTGGTCCGCCGCCGCGGCAAAACCTTCCAGCCAGGCCTTGAGTTCCTTGACTGCGTCCTTCATCTCGCGGAACGCTTCGTCACTGTCGAAATGCGCCTTTGCCCTTGGTGCGGTCAGCTCCAGGGAGCGAAGCACGGCAATCTTGCGTTCCGTCGATGCCCGCGGAAGTGACGACAATGTGTCGAGCAACGTTCGCGCGCGCAGATACGCATTCTCGCTGCGTTCCGTGAAATGCTTCAGGCAGCGTTCGAGCGTCGGCGCGACAGACCGAAGTTTCGCCACCATTCCATCCACGTCCAATGGCATCGACTCGGGAAGCTTTGTCGACGCGAGGCGGTCACGATGATCCACGAGCATGGTGACCAGCTCGGGAAGTTTGTCCAACTCCACGCCGGACATCAGCGCCTGTCGCAATGCCGGCGGATTCTTCGCCAGCTCAGTTTCGAGCCATTCTTCCCAGGCTTCCTCGAACAAGAGTTGCCGCTGTAGTTCATCGGCGACCGTAAACTGTGGATCGACCACCGCCTCAATGGGGCGCTCCCGCAGAATCCACGCACAGAAGGAGTGGATCGTGGTGATGTGCGCCCGCTCCAAATCGGCCAGCGCATCGCGTAGCGTTGCGTCTTTCAGGTTCTTCTCCAACTCCGCGCGGAGCCGCATCTTCAATTCACCCGCGGCCTTCTCGGTAAACGTAATCGCGACGATCTCGCTGAGTCGCGCTCGCCCTTTGCTCACCGCCGAGACAATGCGGGCCACCAGCGACGTGGTCTTACCCGTGCCCGCGGCAGCCTCGACGAAGAACGTCGTGTCGAGATCGTTGGCGGCGGCTTCCCTCGCCTTGTGGTCAACGGGCCGTGTCATTCGACGTGCTCCTTGACGGCACGGAACGCCTCCATGCGCGCGTCCCCCTCTTTCAGCTTGTACAGTTTCAGGATGCCGTTGCCGCAAATGGTACGGAAATCGCAGTGGCGACAGCCTTCCGGAGTGGCGTACTGCGCAAAAATACCGCTGCGAATCATGCTGGCCGCCGTGTCGAGCAGGCCGGTCAGTTCGGAACGTTGGCTGTCCAACGCGCGGCGCGTGAAGGTGATCGTGCGATGGCCTCCCCGCAACGTGAAGTACAGGTAGCTGGCCGATTCGACCGTCGCTTTCGGCAGCAACTGTTGCGCGGCGAGGATGTACAACGGCAACTGCAGGGCCTCGCCGCCAGCCAGCGAGTCGTCACGAACACGGCCCGGTAGCCTCCCCGTCTTGTAGTCTAATACGCGGGCGAGCCGGCCGTCGTCGCTCAGGTCGATGCGGTCGATCTTGCCACGCAACCGCACGGGCGGGGCCACGGCGATGCCATGGAATTCCTCCTCGAACCTGATCGACTGCCAGCCCGCCGACGCCGCGCCATCACGTTCGATGAACGCGCCGAGTTCTTCCATGATGATTTGCTTCTTGATCTCCCAGACGGTCGGGTAGCCCGTTACGCCACGGCGTTCGAAGTCCCGGAAATGCTTCTGGGCGACGGCAACGATGTCGCGCGCCCGCGACTGGTAGTAGTCCTCCAGGATCGCGTGGTAGAGCGAGCCGAGATCGAGCGCGTCAATCGACATCGCGGCCTCGGGTTCCTCCCATCGCTCGATCCCCAGCACGTGTTTCTGAAAGTAGTAGAATGGGCAACCGAAGAAATCTTCCAGTGACGTCGCGCTGATGACGAGTTTCTCCAGGCCGAACCGCTCACGCAGGAGCTTCAGCGCGTCGGGGCT
>JBGPVO010000195.1:0-4236 GCA_041491705.1 Verrucomicrobiia bacterium | reverse complement strand
TGAGCGCGTTCTCGAACGCCTTCGCGCTGCCTTCCCGCGCAGCCGTTTCAACGATGGCTTGCATCATCGGCTGCGGAAACTCGCCGTAATAATAATCGGTCTTCGCGCCGAAGTTGGGAACGCCATGAGACAAGGGGAATGTTTGGGCACAAGCCTGGCAGGCCAGGGCGGCGACTTCTTCGGTCAGTTGGCCCAAACAATGCGGGCAGATAAAATGAAGGGGCTGCATCAGGACGCAAATCTCACACGCGTCAACGCGTGTTTGGTAAAGAAGATCAGGTATACGGCCCCAAAGTATAAGGCCCCCGCCGACACGCAAAAGGCCGCCATCGATAGGAGATGTTGTGGCAGCCATTGGCCACCATGGATGTACTGCACGCCGCTGATGAGGGCCACGAGGGGCGCCGTCCCCAAGAGCACCGGCAGGAACGCCTTGCGGTAGTAATCGCCCAAGCCCAGCGAGAGCACACGGCAGACATAGATGGGCTGTGCAATCAGACTGCTGAAGGTGCTGGTCAGGGCGGTGCCCAGCGCCACGCCAATCATGGGAAGGTTCGGGTTGTCCGTGAACCCAAGGGCCCGCCATGTCGCCGGCTGCACGAGAATCAAACTCAGGATCAGATTCGCCAGTGCTTCCGCCAGATAGATGAAGCTCAGGTTCTTGTGTTTGGCCATGCCCTGCAACACCACCAGCGTGGTCATTTGCGACGATTGGGTGACCAACGGCAGGGTGAGGATCGCCAGCACGGTCCCGGCCTGCTCGAAACCGGGGCCCACCCAGATGTGGACGATTCGTCCACCGTAGGCGAGGAAGATCGTCGCCATGAAAATGGCGGCGGCAAACGACGCTCGTGTGCCAAGCAGTAACAGGCGACGCTGCTTCATCAAATCGGCTTGGGCGTCGTACCCCGCCGCAACCGGCATCAAAACGAGGTTGAAGGCATGAACAGCGATCAACGCGTACTGCGCCAATCGCCCGGCGATAGAGTAAACCGCGACCTCACCCGTGGACCGAAAATAGCCGAGCACGATATTGTCGGTGAAGAAACTGATCCTCACGGAGACCGCGAGGATGAGAAACCAGAGGCTGGTGGCGTAGGTCTCGCGAATCATCGAGCGGTCGACTTGTTCGACGGTCACGCGCAACGGCTCGAACACGCGCCGGCAAAGCGCATACTTCGACCCGCCGCTGGCCAGCGTCAGGGCCAGATTGATCAGCGCGAGGGCCAGGATGCCGTAGCCCAACTGCATCAACCACACTGTCAGCGCGACGCGACAGACAGTCGTGGCGATTTCGATAATGTTGATGAGGTCGTACCGCTCGTAACCGGCGAGGCATCCCTCGAACACGGTCAGGGGCAGACCGACCGCGACCGCGAACCCGCACAGGAACACGGCCGCCGGCACATGCGACTCGCTCGGGCCGATGTGAAACAGGTTGCCGAACGACGGCGACAGCAGGGCCGTCAACAACGTCACCACCACTCCCGAGGCCGCCAGCAAAGCCAGCGATGTGTTGATCGTATGATTGACCTTGGCCGCGTCCTGACGTGCCCGGTAGAAAGCGATCAGGCGGCCTGTAGCGATACGAACACCGAAATCGGTGAACCCAAAATAGCCGACCACTGAGCCGATCAAGACCCATAGTCCGTAGGTTTCCTTCGTCAGGTTGCGAATCAGGAAAGGCGATAGGAAAATGCCGGCGATAATGCCCACGACCTTACTGGCCATTTCCAGCGAGCTATTACGGAAGACGCGTTGCTTCAAGTTCATTGGCCGAAGTCTTGCCTTTGGCGGATGGGTCGCCTAAGAATTGGCCCGTGATTAGTGCGGCGACACTTGCTTGGGACGCTTACACTTTGCCTGGCACACAAGCGCCATTTGCCCCCGGATCTCTCGTGATCGACGTCGGGTGCGGGAATGGGAAGGAACTTAAACAACTCGCAGAACGTGGATGTGTGGCCGTCGGACTGGACGTCGATGTGGACGCGCTTGCGAATTGCCGACGCAGCAGCCTGTTGGTGATATTGGCTCAAGCGGAACACATGCCATTGCGAACGGCTGCATTTGATGGCGTGATCTGCACCGTAGCGATTCCGTATACGGATGAGTCGCAGGTGATGCGTGAAATTTGTCGGGTCCTCAAGCCGGGGGCGCGGGGCTGCGTTTGCTACCACGGATCCGGTTATTTTTTGCGGTACGTCCTTACGGGACCGACCCTCAGGATGCGGTTTTACGGTGTGAGGTCGGTGCTCAACACGTGGTTTTACCGCGTGGCAGGGCGTCGTCTGCCGGGATTCTGGGGCGACACGCTCTATCAAACTCACACCAGGTTGCTTCAATACTACCGCCGCGACGGCCTGAAGCTTCTCGAAGCCCGGACGGGTAAGGACTTCATGAGACTTCCGGTGTTCATTTACCACACTGTCGAGAAGGCCTGACGGGACACAGTCCAGGCTTTCCGGGCAAGCTGCCGCCATTCAGGTGCATTCCCGCCCAAACGCGGGAACGCCTGTTTCCTCCGCCCGTCAACCGACGAAGGTGCATGCTTGGTCTGTAATACAACCCCTACCTGCGCACGTCAGATGAATCGCTACAGCAATTGGTCAATCACGGGATTCGTCAACATCCCGTTAATCTTATCATGGAAATCCCGGGCCCTCCGCAACCGATCCGCGACCACCTGCAGTTCCTGCCGTTGTGCATCGTCGACAGTCTCCATCGCCCGCTGCAGCGTGCTCTCCACATTTCCGATTTGTGTGCCTGCGGTCTCGATCTTCTTGTGAAATGTCGTCAACAACCCACGGCGCAGCATCGTGCCAAAGTCGGTCTCGGCTTCGTAGTAGTCTTTGCGATCGCCCTTGACCCACACGCGACGGACAGCCGCCCATTGTTCCAGTTGGCGGACTGTCGTGCTGACGCTGGCCTTGCTGACGCCCAATTCCCGAGCGATGTCGTCCAAGCACAACGGCTTGGCGCTCAAATACAAGAGAGCAAATAACTGGCCAGGGATTCGGCCGAAGCCGAACGATTGGGTGGTATTGCCGCCAGCCTCGATGAACTTGCGGCGGGCAGTGTCCAATGATTGCGTTGTCATCGCACTCATTCGTTCAATAGAAACTGAACGTAATTACTATTATGTAAGCCGTTTGTCAACAGGAAATTGGGTGTGTGAAATTCAGCGTTGAATTCCAACACTTCCACGGTAGTCTAGGCCACCATGATCCTGAAGGGCCTCGCAATGGTCTTATGCCTCCTCGGTCTGGCATCGTCGAGCGAGGGGGATGAGGTCACCCAAGTCGGACGAACGACTGACGGATCCTATTTGGTCCCTACGACGCAGTTGATCCAACCCGCTGGTGAAACGCTGACCTTCAATGGTCGCGCGATTGATCTGGCACTTTCGCCAGACGGCAAGACGCTCTTCGTGAAATACGGACAGGGGATTCTCATCGTGGACGCTGAGACGTGGAAGATTCGCGACCAGATTTCGGTCGGGGAGGGAGGTTCGATTCACGGCATCACCGTAACGCGAGACGGGTCGCGCGTCTACGTGACGGGGAATTACAACACGTTGTGGGACGGCGAGATTTCCTCCACGGGAACGGTGACGTTCACTCGTAAGATCAACCTGCTGGGTCCGGGCGGCCACGGCTATTCGAATCCCTGTGGTGTCTGCCTGTCGCCGAACCAGAAGACGGCGTTTGTCTGCCTGTCCTTGAAGAACAGCCTGGCGATCGTCGATTTGGAATCCGGCAAACTCGTGCGCGAGTTGGCCGTGGGCGTTGCCCCGTACGATGTCGTGGTCTCGCCCGATGGTCATACAGCATACGTCTCGAATTGGGGTGGGCGCCCGCCGAGCAAGGCGGACCGCACGGCGAATTCCGCCGGCACGGCGGTGCTCGTTGACAAACGCGGCGCGGCGCTCACGGGGACGATTTCCGTCGTCGATTTGAAGCAGAACCGGGAGATTCGGGAGATCACGACCGGGCTTCATCCATCGGGTCTGGCGCTCAGCGTGGACGGTCGAACGTTGTATGTCGCCAACGCGAACTCGGACACGATCAGCGTGATCGACACGGGCACGTTGCGCGTTAGCGAGACGGTGCCGGTCCGCCCCGACCCGGGGCTTCCGTTTGGCAGCCAGCCGAACGCGCTCACCTTGAGCAGCGATGGCCAGACACTCTATGTCGCCAATGGCGGGAACAACGCTATCGCCGTCGTGGCGCTCCGCGG
>JBGPVO010000194.1:0-4239 GCA_041491705.1 Verrucomicrobiia bacterium | reverse complement strand
GTCGGCAAAAATGGACGCTGACGGACAAACTCGTTCGCGGTAGCGGACGGTTCCGTAGGCGTCGCCCTCGATGATGCCCTGGTCGGTGAGCATCGCGCCGGTGTGAACGTTGACGCGGATGAAACTCCCGCCGCAAGCCGCACAGAGCGCCAGCGCCGTGCGAGCGTCGTTGCGGAGAACGTTGAACCCCATCGGCACCTGCACTGCGGCGCGCACGGCGGAGCCGGCTGCCGACATCGCGGCGACGGTTTCAGGCCCGACGTTGGTCTTGGCAAACGGCGCATCGCCGAAGTTCTCGATGATCAGTGCGTCAATGCCGCCGCGTTGATAAGCCCTCACGTCGGCGAGGGCATGGTCGATGACGGACTTGAGGTTGCCACCCCACTTGGGTGAGCCGGGCAGGGGCTGTAGGTGGATTACGCCGATGACGAGTTTGTGTCGGGGACGAAAAAGTGCGCTCATTTTTGCGCAATTATGGCAAAAATGAGCGCCGAGGGCAGGCTTTTTTGCAGGGTTGAGACTGCGCGCCGGCGCGCGACCCACCCGTCAAATCGTTACGAAACGACGACGTCGCGTCCGTGGAACTGTCCTTCCAGACGGACTTTATGTGAATTGATCAGATCGGCAACTATGTACGCGCCAAGCTGTTCATCGTGCGTCAGTTGATTTACCGTGGAGATCAACTCCGCCAGCGTCGGAGCGCTTTTACGGGTACTTTTCGCTGTATTACGTTTCATGGGCATAATGCTGAGCAGGCCATGTGCCACGTCCCGGGGGACACAACGGTTGGGGGTTGACTCGCGTGATTTTTTTTGGAATGGTGCCCTGCACCACAGTTGGGGATGTAGCTCAGTTGGGAGAGCGCCTCGTTCGCAACGAGGAGGTCAGGGGTTCAAATCCCCTCATCTCCACCATTCCTCGCATGGCTTCCGCCATGCTCGTCATGGCAAGCCATGCGAGGAATGACCCTGAGGAACAAGGTGACGAAGGGCCATTCGGGTTGTACTCGTATGGCAGTTTGGTTCACTTACATTCTGGAGTGTGCCGATGGGTCTTACTACGTCGGAATCACAAACGATGTGACTCTCAGACTCGCCGAACACAACAACGGACAGGGAGCGCGGTGGACTGCGCAGCGGCGCCCGGTCAAACTGCGTTACGCGGAAAGCCATTCCAGTAAGAGCGCGGCCCGCAAGCGAGAGATCGAGATCAAGGGGTGGCGGCGCGAGAAGAAAATCGCCCTGTTCGACTCCCCATCCGAATTAGGGCAAACCAGATGATTGCCCTCCCTTCTCTGTATGCTATACTTTCGCCCGCAGAAGTTGAGTCGCAGTTTTTCGGTCGGTTCCAACGCTCGTAACCAGAGGTTCATCCATGGCCAAAGCATACTCGCAGCCAGACGTTCTTGTCTCAACGGATTGGGTGGAACAGCACAAGAGCGACGCCGCCCTGCGTCTGGTCGAGGTGGACGTCGACACGTCCGCTTACGAACAGGGCCACATCGCCGGCGCAATCGCGTGGAACTGGCAGAGCCAACTGTGCGACGACGTCCGCCGCGACGTGCTTACGAAGGCGGGATTTGAGAAGCTCATCGACGAATCCGGCATCGACGCCGACACCACCGTCGTCCTCTACGGCGACAACAACAACTGGTTCGCCTGCTACGCGTTTTGGCAGATGAAGCTTTACGGCCATCGCGACACGCGCATCATGAATGGCGGCCGCAAGAAGTGGCTCGCGGAAAACCGCGCGCTCACGAAAGACGTCCCGAAATACGCCGCGACCACATACCACGCTCGCGAAGCGGACACTTCGATCCGCGCGTTCCGTGACGACGTGATGCGGGCGATCAAGGAGAGCGAGTTCCATCTCGTCGATGTGCGTTCGCCAGACGAATATAGCGGCAAAGTGATCGCGCCACCGGGCATGACGGAGACCGCCCAGCGCGGCGGTCATGTCCCGACGGCACATAACGTTCCGTGGGCGCTGGCCGTCAACGAGGACGGCACATTCAAGGATCATGACGCGCTCCTGGAGCTGTACCGCAGCCGCGGCGTCACGCCGTACGACGACACGATCACCTACTGCCGCATCGGGGAACGGTCGGCGCACACGTGGTTCGTGTTGAAATACCTGCTCGGCTATCCGAGCGTGAGAAACTATGACGGTTCGTGGACCGAGTGGGGCAACCTGGTCAACGCGCCGATCACCAGGGGCGACAAGCCCGCCTGACGATGGGCGAGACCTCGCTCCTGCCTTCGACGGACCCCGACGCGCTGTTGCGAACGATCGGCAACACACCGCTGATTCCCTTGCTGCGCATCGGGCAGGAATTCCCGCACGTCCGCATCTTCGCCAAGGCAGAATGGTACAACCCCGGCGGCTCCGTGAAAGACCGGCCCGCGTACCGCATGATTCGCGCCGCGGAATTGTCCGGCCAGCTCACGCCCGGCAAGATCATCCTCGACGCCACCAGCGGCAACACCGGCATCGCCTACGCCATGATCGCCGCCCGCCGCGGTTACCGCTGCAAGTTGCTCATGCCCGCCAACGCCAGCACGGAACGCAAGAAACTCCTGAAAGCCTACGGCGCGGATCTGGTGCTCACCGACCGGGCGGAAGGCAGCGACGGCGCGTACTACGCGGCGCAGCGCCTCTACCAGGAGCAACCGGATCTCTATGTTTATCCCGATCAATACGGCAACCCCGAAAACCCGCGCGCCCACTACGAGACCACAGGGCAAGAGATCATCAAGCAGACCGACGGCACCATTACCCATTTCCTCGCTGGGCTCGGCACCAGCGGCACGTTGATGGGCACGGGCCAGCGGCTCCGTGAGTTCAATCGCGACATCAAACTCGTGGCCATCCAACCCGAAGGCCCGTTTCATGGGCTCGAAGGGCTGAAGCACATGGAGACGACATCGCACGTCCCGGCCCTGTACGACGCCAAGGTGCCCGATCAAATCATCGGGGTCTCGACCGAAGCCGCGCAGCAAATGTCCCGGCGCATGACGCGCGAAGAAGGCCTCTACGTCGGCGTCAGCGCGGGGGCCGGCATTTGCGCGGCCCTGACGATCGCCGCGACAATCAAGAACGGCGTCATCGTCGCGGTTTGCCCCGACGCGGGCGCGCGCTATCAAAGCGAGAAGTTTTGGGAAACCGTATGAAAATCTCCCGGCAACTGCTGGCCCAGATCCATCAGCACCTCGAATCGGGCTACCCAAACGAAGCCTGCGGCGTGATGCTCGGCAAGGGTGGCGTGATCACGGAAATCGCCTCGGCGGACAACCAGCGCACAAGCCTGCCCCGCAGCAGCGGGGAGAGCGCGCGCAATCGCTATTTGATTGATCCGCTGGTGTATCTGAAGATTGAGCGCGAAGCCGACAAACGCGGGTTGGACGTGCTCGGCATTTACCATTCGCATCCCGACGTCGCGGCGTGTCCGTCGCAATTTGACCTGGATCACGCCTGGCCGAATTTTTCCTATCTCATTGTGTCAGTCTGTAAAGGCAAAGCGGTCGAATCCAACTCGTGGCGGCTGCGCGATGACCGTTCGGCGTTCGACCACGAGCCTGTTGAAATTTCGGCAGGATGAGATAGACTAGGCTCCGCGGGTCGCGCATTCACAGGAGAACACAATGGCGATTAAAGTCACAATTCCAACGGCGTTACGCCGCTTTGCCAACGGGCAGGCGACGGTCGAGGTGCACGGCAAAACGATCAGCGAGGTGCTGGGTAACCTGACCACTGAACATAGTCAGTTGCGCCCGCACCTGTACAGCGAGGACGGGAAGCTGCGTAATTTCGTGCGGGTATACGTCAACGACGAGGATATCCGCGCCAAGGGCGACGACGCGGTAGTGAACGAAGGCGATGAAATCTCCATCGTGCCGTCGATTGCCGGCGGCAACCTCGCCAAGCTCGATCCGCTCATCAAAGACCGCACGAAGTTAACGAATGAGGAAATCAAACGCTATTCGCGGCACCTGATTCTGCCGGAAGTCAGGATAGAAGGCCAGGAACGAATCAAAGCGGCGAAGGTGCTGCTGATTGGCTCAGGCGGACTCGGCTCGCCGATCGCGCTCTATCTGACGGCGGCAGGCGTCGGCACCATCGGCATGGTGGAGTTCGACACGGTCGATTTCAGCAATCTGCAACGCCAGATCATCCATTTCACGGGCGACGTGGGCAAACACAAGCTTAAGAGCGCCGAGGAAAAACTCAAGGCGATCAACC
>JBGPVO010000193.1:0-4246 GCA_041491705.1 Verrucomicrobiia bacterium | reverse complement strand
TCGGCGTCGAGTGTGTCGAGGGAGATGTTGACCTTATTCACGCCATTGGCGCGCAGCTTATGGGCAAGGGGAGCGAGTAACGTGGCATTGGTGCTCAGGCCGATGTCCGTGACACCGGGCAGTTTGTTCAATCCGCCGATGAATTCCGCAACGTTCCGGCGCACGAGCGGTTCACCGCCCGTGACGCGAAACTTCGTGACGCCGAGCGTCGTGGCGACGCGCGCGACGCGGAGGATTTCCTCGTAGGTGAGGATTTGGCCTTTCGGCAGCCACTCGATGGTCACGTCGTGCGGCATGCAGTAGGCACACCGCTCGTTGCAGCGATCCGTCACCGAAATCCGCATGTAGGTTACGATATGCACGCCCGTGCCCAACAATACGAGTTAGCGCCGCATTCGGCAAGCCCTCCTTCGGCGGGCGATGCTACCTGACGCGGGCGACATACCGGCCGCGCGACTCTTTCGCCTGAAAACCGATGCCCTTCTTGGGCGGCGGTTCGGGCAGGGCGGGCGGGTCGATGATGTCCATGACGCGTTGGAGGATGGTAACGATGGCCGCTTCGTGCACGTCGAGCCGCTCCTTGAGTTCCTTTTCCAGTGCGGCCAGTTTCCGAGCAAGCTCCCGGTTGTCCGAGAGCGCCGCCCGCATCTTTAGGAATGCTCGCACCACGAACACGCTCATTTGGACTGCCCGCGGGCTGTTGAGCACCATGGCCGCCATAATCGCCCCATGCTCGGTGAAGACGTAGGGCCGGTAACGCCGGCCCCCTTTGCCCTTTGAGATCACAATTTGTGATCTCAGAGAATCCCACTCCTGCTCCGAAAGCTGGAAGATGAAGTCAGCCGGGAAGCGACGACAGTTGCGTTTCACCGCCTGCACGAGAACTCGCGTCTCCACGCGATACACCCCCGCCAAGTCCGCGTCGAGCATCACCTTCTGCCCACGAATCTCGTAGATGAGACTGTCGAGACGTTCAGCTTGGGTCGTCAAGTCTTTCTTCGAAGCCATCGGCGCGGAGTATGCCAATTGAAGTCGCAGCGGACAAGTCCGCTGATGGGTGGTGAGACACGTGAACCCACCCCTGTATCCCCTCCGCTGGAGGGGACGCAGCGGCGGCGGCCAAAATGGCCACCCCACAAGACAGGCCGGACCACTTCGGGGCAAGCGGGTTGACATTGGTCGGCGGGCTTATATCCTCCATCGCATGTGGCGAAGCGTTCTCTCCGCAGCAGCGCTGGCGTTGTTGGCGGCCAGTTGCGCGTCCGATCCGTACTCGCAACTGGAGACAGCTACGCCAACATTGTCTCCTGCCCAGGTCGCCGAACTACAGAGACACGCAAAAACTCCCGAGGAACTCGGCGTTCGGATGCAGGTCACCGAGCACGCGGCGGGCTTTGGGGGCGTCAATGTCATCGACGCGCGCGAGAATGTGACCGTGCCGCTCGTGGAGATTCTGACGGCCAAACCGAAACAACCGGGCGGCCGGTACCGTGCACCGGTCATTGTTGCATCCGTCAACGGAAACCCCAACGTGCGTGTGTTGCTGGACAGCGGCAGCAATCTCAATCTGTTCGGGTACACGCTGGCCCATGCTCTCGGCATCCCGCTCATCGCGGGCCTCAAACCGGTCACGGGCTACGGCATCGGCGGCGCGGTCGACAACTATGCGGCCATCGTGCCCGAGATGCAGATCGGGTCGATCAGGTTTCGCAATGTGGTCACCATGATCGGGCCCGACGAGCAGGTCTTGAGTTTCACGCGCGGTTTCTGGAGCAACGAGCAGGTGATGATCCTCGGCGTCAACTCGCTGCGCGGGCTGTCGCATCTCACCATCGATAATCTCCGCGGAACCGTCATCCTCGGCGCGCGCGAGGCGTATCTGTCCGACGACACACTGACGTTCATGACGACGGCGCCGCTGCATTGGTACGGCCAACTGCCGGCGGTGGACATCGCCGTCGACGGACGCGAGGCGGTCAATTGCATTCTCGACACGGGCGGCGACTACGGGATGTTGTTGCCGCGCACCCGCGCCAGCGAGTGGGGGTATTGGAAGCCGGGCAAGGGCCCGCTCTCGATCCCCGGCGGGGTGGGGGGCGCGTCGCTGGCCACAACGTACGAGATCAAGCAGGCGAAAGTCGGCGGCGCGACCTTTACGCGCATCCCCGCGCGCACGGGTCTGATCGGGCCTGAAGTTGGCGGTGGCCAGGCGGTGTTCCTCGGCAACACTATCCTGCGCCGCTATCGCGTCACGTTCGACTTCAAGCATCAAACGTTCTGGCTGGAGAAATGAGGCATTGGCGGCGCTTCACAGAACCGCCGCTACACGCTATACTTGAGTGTTTCCAATGAACGCAAAGAAGCAACGTGTATGCGTCGGCATGAGCGGAGGCGTGGACTCCAGCGTCACGGCCTGGCTGCTGAAGAAGCAGGGCTACGACGTGATCGGTCTGACCTTCCGCAACTGGCCGCAGGACTGCATCAGCCGCGCCGAGGATAAGTGTTGCGGCCCGCAGGCCGTGACCGACGCCCGCATGGTGGCGCATTCGCTGGACATTCCTTACTACGTGGTGGACGAGATCGAGATCTTTCAGCAGGAGGTCATCAATTATTTCGTGGCCGAATACAAGAACGGTCGCACGCCCAACCCGTGCGTCGTCTGCAACGAGAAGGTGAAGTTTGGCTCACTGCTGACGAAGGCGCAGGCGCTCGGCGCGGAGTATATCGCCACGGGACATTATGCGCGGATTACGAGCACGAATGGTCACGAAGAAAGACACGAAGGACAGAAAAGGAACGGACCTCGGTATGAATTGCGCAAGGGTTTGGATGGCCACAAAGACCAGTCCTATTTTCTCTTCAGCCTGCGTCAGGACCAATTGGCGCGCTCGTTGATGCCTCTCGGTGGGCTCAGCAAGGAAGAAACCCGCGCCATCGCCAAGGAAATGGGGCTCAAGACCGCTGAGAAGGTCGAGAGCCAGGAAATCTGCTTCGTGCCCGACAAGGATTATGGCCGGTTCCTGCGCGAGGGCGCGAAGCTCCCCGACCAGAAGGGCGAGATTGTCACCCGCGACGGCAAGGTGCTCGGCCAGCACAATGGCATCCAGTATTTCACCATTGGCCAGCGGGAAGGGTTGAACCTGGGCGGACAGAAGGTCCCGCTCTACGTGGTCGAGCTGGACGCCAAAACCAACCGCGTCATTGTCGGCCCGCCCTCTGAACTGGTGCGCGGCGAATTCGAAGTCGCCAATTGCAGTTGGCTGGCGTTCGATGAGTTGACCGGGCCCATCGAGGTCACGGCCAAGATCCGCTACAACCACAAGGGCTGTCCAGCAGTCGTGGAACGTCAGAGCGGCGAACGTGTGCGTGTGCGTTTGTCCGAGCCGCAGCGCGCCGTCACCCCGGGCCAGGCGGCGGTGTTTTACAGGGATGATTTGGTGGTCGGCGGCGGCTGGATTTGTTGATCTCGCTGAAGCCGAGCGGTGAGGGAAGGCGTAACGTAGGCTTCTGTAAGTCGCCCATTCTTCAACATCAGCGTGCCACCTACGAGCTATTCCTCGTCGGTGCGCAGCTTGGTGAGGACGGTGAAGTCCTCCAACGTTGTCGTATCGCCTTTGACGTCGCCGCCGGCGGCGATCTCTTTTAAGAGACGACGCATGATTTTCCCGCTGCGGGTCTTGGGCAACGCGTCGGTGAAACGGATGTCGTCGGGTTTGGCGAGCGAGCCGATTTGGGTGGCGACGTGGCGGCGCAGTTCTTCGGCCAACTCCGGCGTGGCGTTGACGCCACTGCGCGGCGTGACGAATGCGACGAGCGCCTGGCCTTTTAGCGCGTCGGGGCGGCCAACGACGGCGGCTTCGGCGACCTTCGGGTGCGACACGAGCGCGCTCTCGACTTCGGCGGTGCCGATGCGGTGGCCCGCGACGTTGAGCACATCGTCGATGCGGCCCACGATCCAGAAGTAACCGTCTTTGTCGCGGCGGCTGCCGTCGCCGGTGAAGTACACGTGCGGGATTTCACTCCAGTATTGGCGCTTGAAGCGTTCGGGGTCGCCGTAGATGGTGCGCAGCATCGCGGGCCACGGGCGGCGAATGACAAGGTAGCCGCCAACGTTTGGTGGAAGCTCCTTGCCTTCCTTGTTCACAACGGCGGCATCAATGCCGAAGAAGGGCAGGGTGCCGCTGCCGGGTTTGGTCGGGATGGCCCCGGGCAACGGCGTGATCATGATCGCGCCCGTCTCGGTTTG
>JBGPVO010000192.1:0-4251 GCA_041491705.1 Verrucomicrobiia bacterium | reverse complement strand
GTACCGACTCCGTCTCACGTCCCGGCAGGCAACTCCACACTTCGTCCGCCGTGAACGGCATGACGGGCGCGATCAACTTTGCCAACGTTGCCACCGCCTCGAAAATCGCCGTCTGCGCCGACCTGCGGCCCGCCGAATTGGCCGCAAGCGTATACAACGGGTCTTTCATTACGTCAACGTAAAATGACGAGATTTCCACCGCGCAAAACGCGTTCACCAAATGGTACACGCCATGGAACTCCATGGTCTCGTACGCCTCGGTCACATTGGCGACCAGCGCCTGCAACCGCGAGAGCAACCAGCGGTCGATCTCCGTCAGTTTCTCGTGCGCCACGGCCTGTTTGCCAGGGTCGAAATCATGGATGTTCGCCAACAGAATGCGCAGCGTGTTGCGAATCTTGCGATACGTCTCGGAGACACGCTCGAAGATCTCTTCCGAAAGCGGGACATCAGCTTGATAGTCTTCCGAGATGACCCACAACCGCAGGACGTCCGCCCCGTAGCGCTTCACATAATCTTCGGAGTTCGCCGGCTTGCCTGCCGACTTCGAAATCTTCTGTTTCTTGCCTGTTTCCTCGACCTGCACGACTAGGAAACCATGTGTCGCCACGCACTTGAATGGCGCGCGTTTATCGGTCGCCATCGCCGTGAGCAACGAGGATTGGAACCAGCCGCGATGTTGGTCGCTCCCTTCGAGATAAACATCCGCGGGATACGCCAGCTCCGGCCGCGTTTTCAACACGGAACGATGACTACAGCCTGATTCAAACCACACGTCCACGATGTCCTGGCTCTTCTCCAGGTTCTTCGAGCCGCATGACGGGCACGTCACGTCGCCGAACAACTCGGCCACGCTGCGCTCAAACCAGATATCGACGCCGTCCTGCATCACCTTTTCGCGGAACTTCAGGATGAGCGCGCGATCCAGCAGTGGCTTGTCGCAATCGCGGCACTCGAGAAACGGCAACGGCACGCCCCACGCGCGCTGTCGCGAAATGACCCAGTCTGGCCGCTGTTCGATGGTGCTCGTGAAGCGGTTCTCGCCCCACTTTGGAACCCACTTCACCCGGCGCGCCTCATCCAGCGCGCTCTGGCGCAGACCGCGATGATCGAGGGCGATGAACCACTGTTCCACCGCGCGAAAGATGATCGGGTTCTTGCAACGCCAGCAGTGCGGATACGAGTGCTTCACCTCCGCGTGTCCCGCCAAGGCGCCGATGGCTTGTAGATGATCGACGATGGACTTGTTCGCCTTGAAAACGAATTGTCCCGCGAACTGGCCGGCATCCTTCGTGAACACGCCACCGTCATCCACGGGCGCGAGTGTCTCGAGTCCGTACTTCTGGCCAAGCTCGTAGTCCTCCGCGCCGTGGCCGGGCGCGGTGTGAACCAGGCCGGTGCCCTGCTCCAAGGTCACGTACGGCGACAAGATGACCGGAGAATCACGATCCATAAATGGATGACGAGTGACCAGCCCCACGAGTTCGCTACCAGACAACTTCTGTTGCACCGTCAACTCCACACCGCACGCCTGCGCGACCTGCTCCACAAGCCCTTCGGCAAGGATCCAGATTTCCCCGGTGGATGTTTTCGCGCGCACATATGCCAAATCGGGCTTCACCGCAATGGCGAGGTTCGCGGGCAACGTCCATGGTGTCGTGGTCCAGATGACCGCGAACTCGTTATCGCGGCCTGTGACAGCAAACTTCACGTACACCGATGGCGACACATGGTCGGCGTATTCGACCTCCGCCTCGGCCA
The DNA here is from genome assembly GCA_041491705.1 of Verrucomicrobiia bacterium. Lineage (GTDB taxonomy): Bacteria > Verrucomicrobiota > Verrucomicrobiia > Palsa-1439 > Palsa-1439 > Palsa-1439. Next base: position 2,490 of record JBGPVO010000192.1, on the reverse strand, counting down.
GGGCCGTCCGGCACGTCGCACACCAATAAACAGGTTTCTTGCCGCGGTAGATGAAGCCATCCCCCACCATATCGGCCAGCGCGCCGATGACCTCGGCCTCGTACGCCGGACTCATCGTCAGGTACGGATGCTCCCAATCGCCGAACACGCCGAGCCGTTTGAACTGCTGGCGTTGGATGCCGACGTACTTCTCGGCATACGCGCGGCAGAGCTTGCGTAATTCTGCCTGGGAAAGTTTCTCGGCTTCCTTGCCGAGTTCTTTCTTGACCTTGTACTCGATGGGTTGGCCATGGCAGTCCCAGCCCGGCACGTACGGCGTGCGACAGCCGCACATCGTCTTGTACTTCACAACGACGTCCTTGAGGATTTTGTTGAGCGCCGTGCCGATGTGAACGTCGCCGTTGGCGAACGGCGGGCCGTCGTGGAGGACAAAAAGTGTCCCGTCATGACGCGCAGCCATGATCTTCTCGTAAAGCTTCGCCTGCTCCCAACGCGCCAGCATCTCCGGTTCGCGCTGCGGCAGATTGGCCTTCATCGGGAAGTCCGTCTGCGGAAGATTCAGTGTGTTCTTGTAGTCGATTTGGCTCATTTGTCCCGCCAAGAGCGGGCAAAAGTATCATGCATGCGAGGGTGTGTCAACGACAGGACAGGACGTTTCGAGTGCCGAGTGTCAGCGCACCGTCATCCACACCTTGCGGGTGCGCGGGCCATCAAACTCACAGAGAAAGAAAAGACGCATTGCGGGACTTACAATGACGGTTGGTTGACCGCAATGTTGGCTGCGGCCCTGAGCTGGTCGAGCAACTGACGCAGTCTCTTCGCGTAGGCCTCTGCGTCCCCCGGGGATGGACCGCCGGCTTTGGCCACCAGGTTTTGTTGAAGCAGCAACGCCGAGGTCATGCGCCCCTCAAACTCAAGCTGCTCAGGCTTGATGGAGGTCCACGTCATTCCCTGGCTCTTGTACGCTTCGATGTCGGCGGCGGCCTTGTCTCGGATCCCCTGTAATCGCTGTTGTTGTTCATCGGTCAGGCTGACGTTCTGCGAGCGGGCCGCTTGAAAGGTCAATTCCGCCTCGATCGCCCGGTTAAGTCGCGACTCATAGACATCGGGCTCCATCGGTTGCTCCGAACTCGTGTTGCCGGGGGCAAGCGGCATGAGGTCTTTGAGCATGATCGGGACATTGTTGACCGTCGCCAGAATCTGGCTGGCGCGCACCCGGATGATAGCCGGCGGGGCCACCGGTACGGCTGGCTCGGGGACATGTTGGGAAGGCGCGACGGCTTCCGCGGGCGGAGGGGCCGGACTGGTCGCCTTGGGCGCAAGCGTGGGCGGCAGGGCGGGCGGTGCCACGGACTCGGCTGCAGGCTGTGAGGGTGCCACAGGCGGCGCGGGTGCGGGCCGTGATTTCAGCAAAAAGATCGCGGCGATGACGACAACCATGGCCACGACTGCGACGACGAGCTTTCGATTTTTCATGATGCTCTCTCTCGTTGGGATTAGAGCACAACCGCGACGGTCGCGTCACCATCGAAACGTGCCTCACGCAAAACGAGCTGTCTGTGAATTTTGCGCGCGAGCCGCTCTGAAACGAACCCAGCCCCTTGCAAGCAAAGGGCTGGGTTCAGGGTATTCAGTTCTTTGTCGAGCTGCCGATCACCGACGTTGCAGCAGCACCGTCTCCGAACAGGACTGGCCGGTGCTGGTGTCGGTGACGGTCACTCGCAACACGTAGCAGCCGGAAGTTACCAACGACTTTGTGTCAAGGTTGTACTTCAGGAACCCACCGACGCGATCCATGTAACCACCCGCATCGCCGACGCCGTTATAGTCGATCGGCGAGATGGCATCGGCCAGACCGTCGCAGTTAAAGTCCGCGAACACCTCGACCTTGCCGGTAATGTTCGGATTACTCGTCACGTCCGCCGTGGCGCAGCCGTTCACGCGGATCTGGATCGGGATTGTGCTGCCACTCTTGAACGGGTACCTCAACGTTGTGCCGGCGCTTGGATCGGTGTCATCACTCATGCCGTTGCGAGCCAGGGGCTGATGCCACAGAATACAGTCGGACGCGATGGTCGTTCCGCCGACCGTGATGGTCTGCGTGCAGGTCGTGCTGTTGCCACAGGCATCCGTCGCCTTGTAGGCGCGGGTCACAACAACCTGGCAGCCATTGGTCACCGCGCTGTCGCTTACGAAAGTCACCGTCGGCGTGCCGCAATTGTCGCTGGCTGACACCGAGCCGGGGTTCGGCGCCGGCAGTGTCGTCACGGTCACATTCGTCGGGCAGGCGATCAGAGGCGCCGTTGTGTCGTTGACGGTGATGGTTTGCGTGCCCGTCGCGCTGTTGCCACAGGCATCGGTTGCCTGGTACGTGCGAGTGATCGTGTAACGGTTCGGGCAGGTCTGGTTGCTGATCGCGTCGTTCACAAACGTCACTGCCACCGCGCCGCCGCAGTTGTCAGAAACACTTCCACCTTGAGTCGCAAACGT
>JBGPVO010000191.1:0-4263 GCA_041491705.1 Verrucomicrobiia bacterium | reverse complement strand
TATAGACAGATTGCAACTCTTTTGCGATACGGAGCATGCTTTCCGATTGGAAGGGGAATAGGCAAATCAGGGAACAGGGGTCAGGTCTAATCGTTGCAACGATTGGGTTGACCGTGATTTGGGTGCGAGGGTAGGCTCGGGGCATGGCGCGTCCGTTACGAATCGAGGCAGCGGGCGGGTGGTATCATGTGACCGCGCGGGGCAACGAGCGGCGGGCGATCTGGCGCGACGATCGGGATCGGCAGGGTTTCTAGAAATAGTGGAAGAATTCAGTGAACGATTCCGCCTCTCAGTGCATGCGTATGTGTTGATGGAGAATCATTATCACTTGCTGCTGCAGACGCGGGAAGCGAACTTGAGCCGGGCCATGCAGTGGTTGGGGGTAACCTATACGGGGCGCTTCAATCGGCGACATCGACGCAGCGGCCATCTGTTTCAGGGACGATTCCACGCGGTGGTCATGGAGGAAGGCGCTGCCGCCGAGGTGAGCCGTTATGTGCATTTGAACCCGGTACGGGTGGGCGCGTTACGGCTGGGCAAAGCCGCGCAGCAGCGGAGTCGGGCGGGGATGATCGACAAGCCCGACCAGGATTTGGTGCGGCAGCGGCTGAAGCGATTGGGCGAGTATCGATGGAGTTCGTATCGAGGCTACACGGGTCGCGAGGCAGGGCCGCGCTGGCTGGCCCGTAATAAAAGGTAAAAGGGGTCAACGCTTTACAATTTACAACTGGGCGAAATTGTGGTAGCCCACGGTGCGTGAGCCGACCGATTCGAGTGGAGTTTCCCGGTGCCGTGTATCATGTGATGGCCCGCGGTAATGAACGACGGGAGATCTTCCGAGACGATCAGGACCGGCGACGGTTTTTGGAAACGCTGGGCGAGGCGGTGTCGCAGTTTGGACACAAGGTGTACGCCTATTGTCTGATGCCGAATCATTATCACGCGGTGGTCGGGACACCCCGGGGCAACCTCAGTCGAGCGATGGGTTGGCTTCAGGCCACCTACACGGCGCGATTCAACGCCCGCCATCGGCGACGCGGTCATCTGTTTCAAGGACGATTCAAGGCTCAATTGGTCGAGGCCGACGAGTACGGTCGCTGGCTCGTCGAGTATATCCACCTCAACCCCGTGCGGCCTCGGCACCGAGGCCAACCGATTCCGCCCGAGCGAGCCGTGGAGTTGACCCGCTACGAATGGAGCAGTCATCGGGATTACGCGGGGTTGCGGCGAAAGCCGGCGCCGTGGTTATCTCAGGATTGGCTCGCCTACTGGGGGCGTAGCCGGCGGGAAGCACAGGCCGAATATCGTCGGACAATCGAGCGCGCGTTCGGCCAACCGGTGCGCGATCCGTGGGAACAGTCGCGTCACCGGCTTGTGCTGGGCTCACAGGAGTTATATGATCGGGTCTGTACATTGATCGCCAACAAGAACGGCCAGGAAGAAGCGCGCTGGACCTGGTTGGAAGAAGCCGACGCTGTCCGTCAGCGCGTGCGTCATCTGGTGGAAGGTATCAGCGACGAGCGCATCAAGATTTGGGCCAGGGTCCGCCTCGGCGGGGAGCGCGGCGTGGATCTGGCGCGTGAATTTGGCTACCGAACTGGAGCCGGGGTGACCCTGTTGGCGCGGCGCTTGGAGGCCAGCGCGCGGCAGGATCGAACGCTCAGCACGACCCTCGAGAAGTTGCGCACAAATGCATTCTGTAAATTGTAAAGCGTTGACCCCTTTTAGACAAACTTGACTTCCGAAAACAGACAGAGGAGCCTTGTGCGGGCAATAATGATTGCCTCCGTAACATCGCAAGATAAGATAACTTTCGCATTTGCGTTTTCGCTCGGGGGTTGGATGCTACTGCGTCTGGTGCGCTATCGCCAGACGATGTCAAAGGCGGAGAGACATATTTGCATCACGGTGTTGGTGCTCGCGCTTATCAGCGTGGTTGGCATGACCGTGGCGTGTCTCTTATAGAAGCAGAGGAGACCCCAGCGATTCGGTGGCTAGAAACAGTCCGACGCAGAGTGACAATGACATCGACAATACGAATCTTTCGTGGCGGGAGCTTCGCCGGATGTTTCAGCAGACTAAGGGTCTCTATCGATGGAACACATGTGGGCGATTTACAGTGGCAGAACGCGCGAGAGTTTCCAGTTGAAACCGGCGATCATACGATTCAAGTCAGCATGGGGTGGTCTCGGAGCCAACCGCTTATGGTGCGATGCGAAACAGGCGAGACGACGTTGGTTGAGTGTGGGGCATACCCTTGGTGGCGTTCGATCCCTTGTTTTTACTTCGCTCCGAGGCACAGTCTCTTTGTCAGGGATTGTTCCGGGTGCGCGATTTGCGTCCCTTCTTTGGGTGACACGCAGCCATGACTTACCTGCTACATGCACTCGCAATCCTCGGGTTGGGCGTCTATAGCGCAATTGGTCTTCACTATTACTCAATCTTGATTAGCCGCATCAGACTGTATTTCGTTCGCTTTCTCTTGTGGCTCCCCGCGGTTGCGCTGCTGGTCCTTGCTCCCGCTTTCACAGCTATCGCCCTCGTTCCTCGCGGAGGTCGCTTTGGGATCCTGATCTGGTTACTCTGGGCCATCCCCCCTTATGTCTATGCTGCGAAGAACTGGCGGGCGTTTCAGGACCGCATGGGCGGACCGAAATCAACGGGGTCAACTCTTGAGGGCCTGTTGCCCAAATGAGTTTTTACTTCCGGCTGTCGTCGAGTAGAAAGATCGTTGGTGTGCGCAGGTCGGATTGAGTCACGCGGCGGACGTTCTTGTCCACCACGCCCCGGTCGTCCCCGCAACTTTGGCATTGCGTTGGCACCCATCCCGAGTGACTATTCAGGCGGCGCATCGATCAACCGAACAAGGAGACACCATGCAGAAACGCATTGTTGTCGGATTGCTGGCGATACTAACCCTGGTGCAAGGCTGTGGCTACAACCGCCTCGTTAGCCTGCAGCAGGAAGTCGAAAAACAATGGGCCCAGGTCCAGAACGTCTATCAACGGCGCTACGACCTGATACCGAACCTGGTCGCCACCGTCTCCGGCGCGGCCAACTTCGAGAAATCAACACTCATCGCCGTCACGGATGCCCGCGCCTCCGTCGGCAAGATCGACGTGAGCCAAATCCAGAACGACCCGGCGAAATTCGCCGAGTTCGAGAAAGCACAGGCGGGACTGAGCAGCGCCCTGTCACGGTTACTCGTGGTCGTGGAACGCTATCCCGAGTTGAAGGCGAACTCGAATTTCCTGGAGCTTCAGGCGCAATTGGAGGGCACGGAGAATCGCATCTCCGTCGAGCGTGGCCGGTACAATGACGTGGTCCAAAAATACAATACCGCCATCAAGAGTTTCCCCACGTTAACGTATGCGGGCTATTTCGGGTTCAAGGAGAAACCCTATTTCACCGCCACCACCGGGGCGGAAACCGCGCCCAAGGTCGAATTCAATTTCCAAGGAACGCCGAACAAGTAACCGATCCGCCGATTGCGTATGAGATCGCTTTGCATCCTCGTCGCGTGGCTCGTCGCGCTGGCCCGCGCCGCCGCCGAGGTCATCCCGCCCAAGCCGGCACAGTATTTGAACGATTACGCCCACGTTGCCTCGCCCGCAACCGCCGCTGACCTGAATCGTCAGCTCGATCAATTCGAGCGCGACACCTCCAGCCAGATCGTCGTCGCCGTCTATCCGAAGATGGAATCGGAATCCTCCATCGAGGATTACACCGTTCGCGTCGCGCAATCGTGGGGCGTCGGCCAAAAGGAAAAGAATAATGGCGCGGTGCTGTTCGTGTTCATCCAGGATCGCAAGATGTACCTCCAGGTCGGATACGGCTTGGAAGGCGCACTGCCCGACGCTCTCGCGAAACGAATCATCGAGAACGAGATCAAACCGCATTTCCGCAACGGCGATTTCGATGGCGGCCTGCGCGCCGGTGTCACCGCCATTCTTCAGGCGACGAAAGGTGAATACAAAGGCACGGGCCAAACCGTGGCGGATCGATCCCTGGCGCACGGATCGCCGGCACCGAACTGGGTCATCGCGCTGTTCGTTGCTTTCTTGATTCTTATCGTTCTCGGACGGTTTCTCAGCCATGCCGCGGGCGGCACCGTCTACACGCGGGGTGGGCGAATTGTTAGCTACGGATTGGGTAGCTTGTGGGCAGGGGGTGGTGGCGGGTTCTCTTCGGGTGGCGGAGGTGGATTCTCGGGAGGCGGTGGGTTTTCAGGAGGCGGCGGATTCTCGGGTGGCGGCGGCAGCT
>JBGPVO010000190.1:0-4272 GCA_041491705.1 Verrucomicrobiia bacterium | reverse complement strand
CTATTACTGCGAAACGAAGCCAATTTTCGAGGCCAATTAGCTTTTTGCAAGAGCTTCACCCGCAAGCAGTTCACGAGTTGTTTTCGTGGTTGGAGCGATTGGCTTCGTTTCGCCGGATTGGGTTCGTTTGGCTCGATTTGGCCGGGCCGGAGAAGCCGAAACGAGGGATGTACCGAGGCGACATTGGACGGTGGGAGAGCGGACGCGGCGACTTATCCAGTCGGCTTTGGCCGAGCGCGCCAAGGGAGAATCTGCTAGCATTGCGAGCGGACAGGCTGATGACGGCGCAGGAACCATTGCAGACGATTGAGGGATCGGTCGAGCGGATCGTGTATTCGAACGAGGAGAACCACTACACGGTCGCGCAACTTCTGCCGGAGGGCGGCGTGCGGCGCACGGAGCCGGTCACCATCGTTGGCAATCTTGCGGCGCTCAACGTCGGCGAGTCCGTCCGCGCACAGGGCCATTGGGTAAACCACAAACAATTCGGGCGGCAGTTTGCCGTCGAGCGCTTCGAGTCGGTATTGCCCCGCACGGTCGTCGGCATCAAGAAGTACCTCGGCAGCGGGCTGATCAAGGGCATCGGCGATACGTTTGCCGACCGCATCGTGGAGAAATTCGGCGAACGCACGCTGGAAGTCATTGACCTGTTCTCGGCGCGGTTGCGCGAAGTGGATGGCATCGGCCCCGAACGTGCCAAACGCATCAAGGAAGCGTGGACGGCGCAGAAGAGCGTGCGCGACATCATGATTTTCCTGCAGGGCCACGGCATCGGCAGCGCGCACGCGGCAAAGATCTACAAGCAATATGGCGAGAACGCCATTGCGGTTGTCCGCGAGAACCCGTACCGGCTGGCCAGGGATATTTCCGGCATCGGCTTTCGCACCGCCGACGGCATCGCCGCGAAACTGGGGATCGAGAAAGACTCGGTTCATCGGTTGAAGGCGGGCGTGGTCCACACGCTCGAACGCGCCACCGACGAGGGCCACACGTGCCTGCCGCGGGAGGGGCTGATGGAAGCCGCGCGCGAATTGCTCGAAGCCGAGATCGCACCGATTGAGAACGCAATCACTCTGCTGTCGGCTGGCGGCGACGTGGTCGTCGAGGATGATTACGTTTACCTGACGCGGCTGTACAAGTCCGAGCGCGGCGTTGCCACCAAGATCCACGAACTGCGCGCCGCGCCGCTCACGCTTCCATCAATCGATCTCGACAAGGCGCTCATTTGGGTGCAACAGAAAACCAGCGTCGAACTGGCCATCGCGCAGCAGCGCGCGATCAAGACGGCGCTCACGTCGAAGATATCGGTGATTACCGGCGGCCCCGGCGTCGGCAAGACCACCATCGTCAACAGCATCGTCAAGATTCTGCAGGCCAAGAACAGCAAGGTGTTGCTGGCCGCGCCCACGGGTCGCGCCGCCAAGAGAATGAGCGAGGCGACGGGCGCGCCCGCACAGACCATCCATCGTCTGCTCAAGTACGAACCACATGGGGGCGGGTTCACGCACAACGAGCGGCATCCGCTCAAGGGCGACATGATCATCATCGACGAAACGTCGATGCTCGATATTCCCCTCGCCTATCACCTGTTGAAAGCGATCCCGCTCGCGGCGTCGGTCGTGCTCGTCGGCGACGTTGACCAGTTGCCGTCCGTGGGGCCGGGCAATTTCCTGCGCGACCTCATCGACTCCGACCGCGTCCCCGTCGTACGGCTGACCGAGATTTTCCGCCAGGCGAAGAACAGCTTCATTATCACCAATGCCCACCGGGTGAACGAAGGCCAGATGCCGGTCCTGGATGCGCCGCAGGAGAGCGACTTCTTCTTCATTGCGGAGGAACAACCGGAGAAAGTGCTGGCGACGATCAAGACGTTGTGCCACGAACGGGTGCGAAAGAAATTCGGGCTCGATCCGATGCGCGACGTCCAGGTGCTGACGCCGATGCACAAGGGGTTGTGCGGCTCGGAGAATTTGAACCGTGAACTGCAGGCCACGCTCAATCCGAGCGGGCCGAGCGTGCAGCGACTTGGCCGCACCTACCGGGTTGGCGACCGTGTGATGCAAATCCGCAACAACTACGACAAAGACGTGTTCAACGGCGATCTCGGCCGCGTAAAAAAGATCGACCTCATCGAGCAGCAGGTAATCGTCGAGGTCGATGAGCCTGGCTCGAAGGATTCGAGCCGGGAGGTTCCGTACGAGTTCACAGACATGGATGAATTATTGCCGGCGTACGCGATCAGCGTTCACAAATCGCAGGGAAATGAGTATCCGTGCGTGATCGTGCCGCTGTTGACGCAACACTTCGTCCTGCTGCAGCGCAACCTGCTGTACACCGCGATCACGCGCGGCAAGAAACTTGTGATCCTCGTCGGCTCAACGAAGGCGCTCGCAATCGCGATCCGCAACAACAAGACGGCAGCGCGATTTAGCCGGTTGCGCGAGCGACTGCGAACCGTGTCCGAGTCGGCGGATTAGTCGCCGCCCTGCTCGCCTTTCTTCGGCTTCTCTCCACGGCCTTCGTCCTGATGGGACTGGCCGTGTTTCTCAACAACTCGCTCCTCGTGCTGAGGCTGACCTTGTGAAGGCGGCGGGGGCGCCCCGTGATGTTTCGGCTGGACAGAATCCGGCTGGGCGGGCGCGCTGGGTTTCGCCCGCTTTGCAGCGAAATTCTGGTTCGATGGCTGTTTATTCGATGAGTTTGCCTCATCCTTCGGGTGGCGCTCCGGTTTCTCGTATGGCTGCGTATGCGACACGGTCGGCGGCGGCGCGCTTGGTGACCCGCGAATGATTTCAGGCTCTCGCTTCTTCGCCTTCTCTTGACTTAGCGGCTGACGTGGTTGTTCACCCGCTGACGGCTTTAGACTCTCCGGCGTCGCTTCCTTGTGTCTCGCGGTGCCCGCACGTTCCACGGTCACATGCGGTGGCGGCTCGGTCAATTTGCGGGAGCTGACCCGCTGGATGGTTTCGAGCTTCGGGCCGCGGTTGACGACGACGTTGTTAACACGCGTGATGTTCGTGATGTTGACGGTCTGGTTAATGATCGTGGTCTTATTCACGATGACCGAGCGACGGTGGATGGGTTCCCCGAAGTGACCGATACCGACAAAAACAAAAAACCTATCCTGGACGGGATGATCTCGCACCACGACGTAGCCTTCGGGGCCAAAACCACCGCCGGGCGGCAGCGGCGCCCAGCCAACGTATTCACCGCCTTCGCGCCAACACACCCATGACGGGCCCCATTCCGTGTCCGGCACCCACACCCAGCCGTAGTATGAATCGTCAACCCAGCGCCCATAGTGATACGTGGCCCATGCCCACGGCTCGTCGCTGACCCAGTACCACCCATTATCCGTCCACATCCAGTACCCCTCGCAATACGGGCGCCAATCAGACGACACGTACGCCGGGTACCAGCACCGTCCGTACCCCGGTCGCTCGACCCAGTGGCCGTGTTGTCCCAGCGGTCCCGAAAACACGCTGACCGACCAGCTTACATTGCCGGCCACCGCATCGCTGGCTGCCAGCGACAAAAGCCCCACAACCGCACACACCAAGCTCACGAATCGCGTTTTCATGACCATCTTCCCTTTCTTGCCGTGCAACCCTTGGACAGTCACGGCCTCCCTTATATTCAACACCATCGCTGAAAACCTAACGCCATCTCGGCGCAAAGCAACTGCAAAAATCCGAACCGGCGAGCGAGCGGACGCATTTTCACCACTCCATTGCGTTTCCGCCGCGCGCCAGTTACGCTACGGGCATGAGCGCATTCCCCGTCAGCCCGGAGAAGGAGACCCAACTTGCACAGCGCATGGCGGCGCTCGGTGTGCGCGAAGCGGATATCGACGAGACGTTTGTCCGTTCGGGCGGACACGGTGGCCAGAATGTCAACAAGACCTCCACCTGCGTGATGTTGCTCCATCGCCCGACGCGTCTTCAGGTCAAATGCCAGGCCACGCGCCAACAGGGACTCAACCGCTTTCTTGCCCGCCGGCTCCTGCTCGACAAGATCGAAGCGCTTCAGAAAGGCCACGTGGATGCCGAGCGCTCCCGCGTCGAGAAGATTCGCCGGCAGAAACGTCGTCGCAGCCGCCGCTCCAAACAACGCATGCTCGACAACAAGCATCACCATTCTACAAAAAAGGAATCCCGCCGCTCGGTTGGGATGGAGTAATAGTCAGGGCGTGAAGTTGCGCCAGCTCATTCGGCGCGAATGACGGCGGCCATGGTGTGCGACTGGCCGGGCGCGATGGTGACGCGGTGCTCG
>JBGPVO010000189.1:0-4298 GCA_041491705.1 Verrucomicrobiia bacterium | reverse complement strand
AGGCAGTCAGGTGTTACGAGCAAGCGGTGCGGATCAAGCCCGAGTACATCAAGGCCCAGGACAAACTGGCTCGACTCCTGGCGATGCTTCCGCCGGCCATGGGAGGCGACGCCATTCGGGCTGTGAGCGTGGCGCAACAGGCCTGCAAACTCACGGGCAACGGCGTGACAGCGTATGTCGATACCCTGGCTATTGCATATGCAGCCGCTGGCCGGTTCAACGACGCCATCGCCACGGCCCAGAAGGCCATCGCACTGGCCCGCACGGCCCAGCAGCCACAGTGGGTCAAAGAGATTGAAGGCCGACTGGAGTTGTATCGCAACGGACGCGCTTACAGTCAGTTCGTAGACTCCAGCGGATCGGACAACCCATAGCGGTCTATCAGGTTGCAGTGGTTTCTGCAAAAACGCTTGCAATTCAGGAGGCGAGAATTGATCATCCAGTTACGTTAGTCAGTTCGGGGGGCTAGGTGGTTGTATCCGGACAGACGTAGAGAAATGGTCACACGTTTTCTCTCTCACCCCGTAGGTGTATATTTGTGGTGCTGGACGTTGGCTGCCGGGAACCAGCGCTAGCCGGTATATGAATGACATTGTGACTATCCGAGGGCGTTTATCTTTGTTCATTGGCGAAGCCGTTGCGCTCGAAAGCACCGTTTGCGTCTCGTGGGGATTTGGTGAAAATTCCGGTGGGTCGCTTCCACGAACCGATGTAGCCTGACATGGAACCGAACAGAGATCCGAAGAATCTGCTGGGCGCTGGCATGAATGCCACTGCCAGCGTGGCCGGTGGTTCATCGTTGGAACTCAACGGATACAGCGACGATCTGGCGCGGTTTTGTCTGGAACCTGACCGTGCGGAATCGAACCGTCGACTGGCGTGGATCAACTCCATCTGCCTGGTGTACTTGATCATTGGTATTCTCGGCCTTCATCCGCCTCCGCTGGAGGTCAGCAAGAGAGTATCGGTGGAGGAGGCTGTTCCAACAATCATCGAGCCGGCAGTCACCCCGGTGCAGCAGGTCTCTCCGGACTCCGGTCCCGAAGCGCCTACGTCCGATTCCAGCGCCGGCAACGTTATCGCCGTGACCCTCGATTCGCCGTCCGTGGCATTCTCAGTACCGACTGTTGGCAACTTGTTGGTGCCGTCGAGCATGGCGCAAGCGCCACCAGCTCACCCGATGCAGGGTGCGGTGCCGCTGAATACGGCCAAGATCGAACTCATCAACACTACGGGAACCGGTGGCCGTCGGCCGGCCCCGCCCTATCCTTATGATTCAATGATGCACAAGGAGCAGGGGACGGTTGTGTTGTTTATCGAGGTGGATCAATCCGGGCGCCCCTCCTCCGTAACGGTGAAGGAATCCTCCGGGTTTTCGCGACTGGATCGGACGTCGGCCGATTGGGTGAAACGGTATTGGTTTTTCGGGCCGGGCGCGGCAGGGCGCCTGTACGAATCACCCATCATTTTCCAACTGCAATGAACTCTGGAGCCAAAGGAACAAAACTATGATTGCGAATATTGTGGTAGCATTCTTCTTGAAGGGCGGCCCGGTCATGTGGCCGATCCTGGTTTGCGCCGTCGTGGCGATCGCCGTCGTCGGCGAACGCACCTATTGGTGGTGGTACGAAACGCGGCTGCGCGATCATGCGGCGCTGATGAAAGTGATGGACGCGCTTCAGCGGGGTGATGTCAGTTCCGCTGGTCGTTTGGCCAAAGGCTCGCGCGACCCCGTCATCCAAATGGTGGACCACGGTCTCAACGACCATGAAACGTCCTTGCAGGTGGCCATGCAGGCGGCCGCCGGCGCGGCCTTGCGACGGGCGGGACGTTTTCTCCCCGTGATGGATACGCTCGTGACACTGGCTCCATTGCTGGGGTTGCTCGGGACTGTCACAGGCATCATGCGGTCGTTCACGTCACTCGCTGGGGCCGAGTTGGCTGTGAGCAAGGTGACCGGCGGCATTGGCGAAGCGCTCATCGCAACCGCGTGCGGCTTGGGCATTGCCATCCTGTCGTTGATTCCCCTGAATTATTTCGGCGGGAAAGTGACGGGGTTGCAGTATGAACTGGAAACGGTCGCTTCCACCGTGGAAGTGTTGCTCAACCGATTGAAGGGCCGGTCGCGTCAGGAAAACAACGGACTCCCCGGTTGAGGAATCGGCGCCCAGACAAACAACCGTGCGTATCGCTTCTCCCATTCGTCGCAAACGCGTCCGGATCGAGATCATTCCGTTGATCGACATCATGTTCTTTCTGCTGGCGTCATTCATCATGGTCAGCCTGAACATGACGAAGATTGAGAACATTCAGGTGGATGTTCCGTCGGCCACGCAATTGCAGAGGGAATTCCCCCCTGACCTCGTGCACATTGCCGTAGACAAATCCGGTGCCGCGTGGGTGGGCAAGGAGCCGATCAGCTTGGCGAATCTGTACACGGTGTTGACCAATCGCTACAACAAGAACCCGCTCGTCGCAGTCTATATCGCCGGCGCTGCGGATGCGCATCACGGTGATATGGTGACGATCCTCGAATTCGTCCGGCGGGCCGGCATTCAAAAGATCTCGTTCACGGCGACGCCTGCGCAGACGCCCGCGGCGCCCGGAAAATAGGTTCACGATCCGAGACCATGAAGATTTACTCCCCACTTCCCCGTAAACGAGGCCGCCTGGAGATTATCCCGCTGATTGACATCATGTTCTTCCTGTTGGCCTCATTCATGATGGTCAGCCTGACGATGCAGCACCTGATGAGTCTGCGGGTCAGCCTGCCAACGGCCACCCAGGCCAAGTCGCTCGCCAAACCCGATATGATTACCGTGACGGTCGATCGGAACGGCCAGACGTGGGTCGATGGAAAGCAGATCGCACTTCCTGATTTTTTCACGCTGGTGAAGCACCGCGCAGAATCCAACCCCAATTTCCCCGTGTATATCCAGGGACAGAAAGAGACGACGCACGCCGCCATGATTTACGTGCTGGACCTCGTCCGCCGCGCCGGCATCCAGAAAGTTGCGTTCTCCGTCAAAATCGCCGAAACCACGCACTAGGACCACGATGAAAAACCCTCTCCAGACCCTGTTGATCTCCCTCGCACTCGGCCTCTGCGCCCTGTGCACGTGGCAATGGTACAGCCAGGTCCTCCAACACAAGGCCATGACTGCGCTGGCGCAAACGAACTACGACCAAACCACGGCCATTCAAGGGTACACCAACACGATCAACAATATGGACCATCAAATCGCGCAAATGGACGCGCGCATAAGTGATTTGCGGGATACGATCGCCAGCAACGCCACGACGATTGTCGAGTTGCATCAGGATAACACCCGCCTCAACATTGCGGTCGAGTCGTACTCCAACGCAGTCGGCGTGCTGCAGGCGCAGATCAAGCAGGCCAATGAGAGCATCCGCCAGGAAAATGAGGCCCTGAAAGATCTTGTCGCGCAACGCGATGATTTTGTGAAGCGGCTCAACGACAGCATTAAAGAGCGCAACGACATTGTGACCAAGTACAACGAATTGGTTAAACAGTTCGAACAGCTCCAAGCCAGCCAATCCAAGAAGCAACAGAAGTAGCCGGCACGCCCGGCCGTCTCCCGTCTGGTACGCAAACGTCACATCCTCGAAAAAAAACGCTTGCGTCCGAATCGGATTTTCGCTAACAGGCACTGTCACCACGTACAATCACTGATCATCTAAATCAGGAGGCTAGGAGCTATGAGTGAACGGGTGCTTGGTTTACGCGTCGCCGTAAGGCGTTCTGTCGTTCCGTTGTTTACCTTGGCCGTTGCCATTCATCTCGCCGCGTTTGTTTTCGCCGACGAGGGTCAACAGGCCACACCACCACCGAGTCCATCGGCACCGGATGCTGGGCAGCCGTCGGTGACTACCCCCCCGGTAATGGCTCCGCCGGCTGAGCCGGCGCCGTCGAGAATCGAGGCGCCTTCAGCTCCGCCAGTCAAGCTGACGCCTGTGGCACAGCCGGAGGAGAAGAAAATGGCGGCCGCGGGTCCTAACGTTGAGAAACTGACACCGGTCGTCGTTACCGGCTCGTTGCTTCCGACCACTCAATTGATTGGCCCGGCTCCGGTGAACACCATCACGGCCACGGAAATCCAGAACTCCGGGGCGCAGGACATCCTGTCGTTGGTGAAAAAGTTGGATCCCACGTTTATGGGTGTTGTCAACATCGGTCGGACGCTCGACAACGGTGGCTTCGGGGAGGCGAACGTGGCGATTCACAACCTGCCTACTCTCGTCCTGCTCAACGGGCACCGACTCGGAAACAGCGCGTT
>JBGPVO010000188.1:0-4329 GCA_041491705.1 Verrucomicrobiia bacterium | reverse complement strand
ATCCTGTTTCTATGGCGCTGGATCCGATCCGGCGAACTCACGACCTCCTTGGCGAAACATCTGGTCGCTGCCCTCGTTTCCGCGCACCGGTATCTACGCCGATGCAACGCCCTGGTCACCGTGAGCGACGAGGATACCGCCAATATCCGGCGTTTCTCCGGAAACCTCCAGACCTACACCGTCAGCAACGGGGTCGATTGCGATTATTTTCAACCGTCCGACCGCGTCGCGAAGATCGGCGGTCGCGTCATCTTCACCGGCAGTCTCAACTGGCCTCCCAACCAGGACGCCGTGTCGTGGTTCCTGCGACACTGCTGGGAAAACATCCGCCGGCAACGACCCGACGCCAGCCTGGTGGTGATAGGGAAACTGCTCACCGAGGATCTTCGAAGCGAGTGGGAGCGGTACGGGAATGTGCAGGTCATCGGCTTCGTGCCTGATATCCGCGAACACATCCTGGCGGCAGAGGTTTCCATCGCCCCGATGGTGTCCGGCTCGGGCATCAAGAACAAGGTGCTCGAGGCCTGGGCGCTCGGCCAGGCGGTCGTCGCCACGCCGCTGGCGGCACGCGGGCTCAAGTGCGAGCACGAGACCAACATTTTGATCGCCAAAACACCCCACGCCTACTCCGCGGAAGTGCTGCGGTTGCTGGGTGATGCCGGCTTGCGGCAACGACTCGGCGCGAGCGGCCGGCAAAACGTGCTGGCGCATTACTCCTGGATCGACGCGGTCGCGAAGTTCGAACAGGTCATCCGTTCGGTGCTTCCGCAGACGGGCGATTGAGTCCGCAACCGCCTCGTTCAGCGGCGCGGTGGAACGGGCGTCGCACGAGGCTCACACATCCTTGTCGCCGGCGGTGACGAACCAGAAGCCTTCCTCGGATGGAAACGCGGGGGATCGGTCAACCCGAGGCACACTGACCATCACACGCTGAAAATCGCGCCGGCGCACAAACCCGAACCGCATCCAGGGTACGGCCAGGAAGCTGCCGGCGTTGTAGCGAACGTGGATGTCCGACGCCAGCCGCCCGTGCCGGACATGGGCCAGGAACTCCTTGATGAGCCAGGGGCCCACCGTCGCGTCCACGGCAAGGAAGTCGTCAACCACCGCCACGTCGTCAGCCACGTGAAATACGACATAGCCACGAAGCCGTCCTTCATGACGGACCTCGAACGTCCGATAGCGCACCGTGGGATGCTCGTGATAACGCCAATGCAGATAGCTCCGGTTACGAAGCGCTAGAATCCTGCCACGCTTGGGAATCTCGTCCCACAGCTCGTCGAAGCCATGGTCGAACTCCCCGGTCTCCGCCACATGATACGGCGCCCGCAGCGGGTACCATCCGTCCAGGGACGTGAACCTCGCAAGCAGGTTGATCGCGCGTGAAACTCCGACGATCGCACGCCGCTCGCCGAACCGGTTCCGCAGCCTCGGTCCGACGTCGACTATTTTCACCAGCCGCGCGATCGTCGTGGCCTGGCGCCAACCGGCGCGCTCCAGAGAATGCGTCGCTTCGTCATTGGGCAGCACGACGCACGCGTGCAACGCCTCGAGCGCCGGATCCTGCTGCAAAAACTGGAGCATTCGCGTCGCGACCCCGCGGCCGCGGCACTCTGGAGCGACCGATATATCCCCCAGCAGCCCGACGGGGTACGCGCCGTCCAGGACGTAGAAGTCGTGCGGGATGAGGGACGCGGCGGCCACCTTGCGACCCTGGGCGTCGACCCCCCAGACGATCATTGCCTTCTGCCGGCATGGGCGGCGTTCGTAGCGCCACTCGAAATACCGCCGGTCGCGCGTGAGCTCGCGGTTGGCGTTGCGAAACGCGATAACCTCCTCGACGCAGGTTTGGTAGGGAACGACGGTGAAATGTACGTCACTCATCGGAATCTCCGGCGAGGCCGGCGTATCGCGGGTCCCTCGTCGAAGCGGACAAACGTCCCGGTCGACGATGCCTCTTCAAGGCACGGTGAGGGTGGCGGTGACGTGATTGATGAACAGCTCGCGCAGAAGCGGCAGCCTACCAAGGAAGTTGAGGCCCTTGATGCAATCGTAGCGGCGGTTCTCCACCTTGAGCCCGGCTGCCGCGATGATGCGTTCGAACTTGGCGACGCTCATTTTGTTCAGGCCCGACTCGCAGTCTTCATAGCGCTTCGCGCCGTCCTGGCGGAAGCGCGCACGCACGGCCATCACGGTTCGCTCGGTGAACAACAGATTGAGCCACGGCACCTTGCAGAAAAAGTGCATGTGGCTCCCGTAGGGCGCGAACCAGGGCGGACCGAACGTAATCAACAGCCTGCCCCCGGGCTTCAGCAGACGTCGCATCTCCTCGAGAGTGGCGGCCGGCTCGGGATAATGCTCCATCGCGTCCTTCGATATCACGACGTCGAACGTCCCCCACATGTCGCGGCTCACGCGTTCGCGAAATTCCAGGCGTCCCGCGGGCAGCGCCTGGCGGTTCGCGTACTGTATCGCCTTATCGAGCGTCTTGCGGTTCGTATCCACCCCGCAGACCTCGCACTCTTCGGTCTGCACCAGGGCCACGGACTGTTGGCCTGTGCCGCAGCCGAAGTCCACGACGCGTTTGCGCCAGGCCATCCGGTGAAAGTCGGGATACTTGTGACGAAGCATGGCCAGGGGGTCCTCCGGCGCGCGCCCCGCCGGCCCGCCGGGTGAGGCGCGCTTGTCCGACTGGTGCGACAAGGCCAACAATATTGTTTCATCTATTCTCATGGCTCCCCGGTCAAGGCTGTCCTCGGCGACTCGGTCGTTCGCGCCTCTCCGTCTCGTGAGCGGAGAGGCATCGCGTCGCGCATCGGAAACACCGTTCCCGCACGTCGAGGCGCCGTCAATTATAATGCCGCACGCGACACACGGCTATGGCGCAACCGGCCTCGGCGCGGTAATCCTCGCCGGCGGAACATGATGCAATCCGGACTCGCTACCTGCCGGGCTCAGTTAGGTTCCTTGGCTATCCGACCGCCGCCGTTCCCCAAAGACTGATAAAACTGCGCAAAACGGCCGAGCATGGATTCGAGACTCATCTCATTGCGCACTTTCTCTTTTGCATTGTGAGTGAAACGCCGGCGGGCGGGTTCGTCTTCGAGCATGTGCAGAATCTTTTGTGCAAGCGCGCGGTGGTCGCCGAGAGGGAACGTATACCCATTGACGTCGTCCGTAATCAAATCCGGGTTACCGCCGCTGTCGGAAACCACGCACGGAACCTCCGCGGCCATGTATTCCATGATCGCGTTAGAAAGTCCCTCGCCCTCGGAGCAATTCACTCCCACGTCCAGGATGGAGAGATAGTCTTGCACGTTGCCAGTGGCGTGGGCGAAATGCACACGTCCAGCTATCCCCAGTGACTCGACGAGCTGTTGAATCGCCTCCTTGGGTTTTCCGGGAACCGCGTTATCCCCCACCAGGAGGAAATCGATATCATCACGCGCCTGCACAATCTCGCTGGCGGCGCGCACGAAGGTCTCATGCCGTTTCATGGGCCGGTAATTGGCGATCAGGCCGACAACCTTGCGGCTTTCTGGGATCCGCAGGGCGTGCTTGAGCTCAAGCACGGGCGCAACACGGTTGAAGGAATCCATGACGATACCGTTGTAAATCACGTCGATTCTGTCCCCGGGAAAACGCTCGACCTGTTCGGTCAGCCGTTTGACCTGATTCGAATTGGTGACGATCCGGGCGACAAGCCGGTTGGCGATGCGCGTCATGTACAGGTAACGCCAATTCATCCATTCGCCGTAATCGCGCCGACTGGCGACGATTGTGCGGACTCCCGCCAAACGCGCGGCGATGACGCCGACGATATTTGCAACGGGAAAGAAGGTGTGCACGACGTCCGGTTTCGTGGCGCGGAGATGGGAGACCAGTCTGATGAAGTTGCGATAAGTGTACGCACGTTTGAAGTTATCGATCTGAAACACACTGACGCGACAGTCCAGACCGCGACCCCGGGTCGAGAGCCACTCGCTCGCTCGCAGGGTGATCAGCTCGATCTCGAAGCGTCTCGGCAGCCCCCGAAGCATCTTCTCGAGCTGGTTCTCGGTACCGCCCAACTCATGGTTGTAGTGGTCAATAATAAAAGTGATTCGCATGCCGTCGCGCATCTCCCCGCTGGTTATGCGCCAGTTCGTTGGGCAACGTCATAGGCTATCGCGATCCGCTCAAACGCGAAGTCGGCAAGCAATCGCGACAGGTCTTTCTCGGTTCTGTGCAGGTTGACGTAATGGCGGAAACGGAAAAACGGCGGGACTGACACCCGCGGTTGCCCCGGGTCGAGCTCCCACGGATGCAGATAAAAGGTGAATCGTTGCT
>JBGPVO010000187.1:0-4329 GCA_041491705.1 Verrucomicrobiia bacterium | reverse complement strand
GACGATGACGTTATCTTTTTCCACGACGACGTCGATCGCCGGGCTGAATACCGCGTCGAACCCACTGTGACGACGCAACGATGTGTCGAGTATCCGGTTCATCTCATCCTGAATGTCGGCGAGACCGGCAAACGGATCCCATACGTCCCTTCTTGGACTCCAGCGAATAAGTGCCATGTTGAACACCTCCATTTCTGGTCTCTCTGCCCACTTCCTTCCTTTAGCACTGGGTGTACCCGCGTTCGGAGGCTATTCAGAACCAGCGATGGTGTAACAAGTTCAGTAACGAGAGCAAACGCTGACATGATCGAGTTGCGCCAACTTGACCAAGCGAGAGTGTGACAGCACACGGTTTCTTGGGACATGCTGACGCGCGATCTCAACATCTCGGGGAGATCGACGCCACACGCATCGCGTCATCAATCGGATTTGCGGGCGCCCCCTAGAAAACAAATCGGCCCGGCAGCAATGCCGGGCCAAGAGAATACTGAACAAGCTAAACGATCAGGCGCGACGACGACGCAGCAGTAACAATCCGGCCAGCCCTGCCGCCGCCAACGCCAGCGTGCTCGGCTCGGGGACCACCTGCGTGTACGTCTGGTCGATGGTCGAAATGCTTGAGAAGGCCGGCAGTTGCGCCGTGATAAGCACGTCCTTGGAGAGGGTCAGAAGCGTCTGGGGCGGTTGAATCGCCAACGTGTCGAACAACTTATTGGTCGTTGCCGTGGCGAACACGAAGAGCTGTCCGGCGAACTGGTTGTTGTTGGTGAACACCTGCTCGACGACCTCTGCCAGACCCGTGCCGAAAGTCACCTGTCCATTGAACAGCAGGTTCGCCGCCGAAATCAGGTTTGGCGAGTTGGTCACGCTTACCCGGTAGCCGATGATCATATCTTCGGCTTGACTACCGGACACAAACGCGCCGCTGAGCCGAATCCCAAAGTTACCGTTTTCCTCGATGGGGGTGACGTTGACCTGATTGGCTTGGAAACTGCCGCTAATACTGAAATCGGTAAACTGCTTGTCGCCAACGATAAGGTCTTCGCCATTGGTGAGGTTCGCCATGCTGATGCTTGGCCCAAGAATCAGTAGTTGCGCCTGAGAGGTGGGCGTATACGCCACGGCAAAAACTGCCGCGGAAACAATAAAAAGATACTTGGCGATATGGCCCAAGCGCAGCCCTTTGTGATCGACTCGCATGAAAAAGCTTCCCTCCACGACCCTCTCCATTCTTATCTTCCCGCGCCTCGCCATCGCTGCGGAACTAATAACCTGAATTGGGCCCCATTTGCCACTTCTGGGGTTGAATGTCAATATAATATGGCGCTCGCTATCGAACGAACAACGACTGGTAGCTTTTACGCAAGGAAATTACAGGCTCTCATGTCGACCGCAGGCAAGGGTCAGATTTGATCCTTTTTGCCCGACATTTCGCCTTCGGCCGATGCCGGCGACCGGCTCAGGCCGTACAATTTTATCGACCGAGAAGGCAATCTCTTGTCTGTCGGCGACCACTCTGGGAACGGTGAGCCGCGAGCCAGTCCCGTTGACGACACAGTCGGAACGTGCTTTGGGTGAACAAAAGTCGGCCGGTCGCTGGCAGGGCTCTGCTTGACCTCAGAGGTTGCGTTACCGGTAGCCTGGCACCGTTTTTCCGTTTTCGCCAAGCGGCGGCGTGGCACAGGGTCTTACTCCCCAATACGAACCCCAGCCTCGGCCACCATGTCGCGAACGCGCTTGATTTCCCGGAGTGTTCTGGTAGTGAGATGGAGTTGCCTCCTCCCGTTTGTGTTTCCATGACGGTGTGAGGATTTGATGGAACACACAATCCTATTCCGAGTTCGCTACAGCGAGACCGACCAGATGGGTACGTTCTACAATTCGCGTGCCCTCGAATGGTTTGAGTGTGGTCGCACGGAATTGCTGCGCGCGTGCGGATTGCCGTACGCAGAAATGGAGCGCCGTGGCGCGTTTCTTCCGGTGGTTGAGTCGCACGTCGAGTATCAAGGGCGTGCTCGGTATGATGACTTGCTGAGGATGACGAGCAGGGGCTCGGTTGTCGGCAGGGCGCGTCTTCGGGTTGATGTGGAGATTGTTCAAGCCGAGGGCGGCGCGCCGGTTGCTCGCGGCTACACCATCCACGCGGTCACAGATCCAACCGGCAAACCAATCCGGCCGCCGCCATGGGTTGCCGAGTTGTTCACGCGATGACGATTGCTAACCGGCTCTTGCTCAGTGGATCAACCGCTCAGTTGCCGGTCTGGCCCACATTCTGACGGGCTGGGGGCCAATGAAAGCCTGAACCGGATGCCCGAGGCGATGACTTCGGCCCTGGATGCCGCATCGGCCTTGGCTCGTGCCGACATCGTTGGCCATGTCACCGCGTTCTTGAATAATCCGCGCTAACGCGGGTTAAGAGGATTGACTTAATGGTGGGGATACACTATAAGCTGAGCGAAGTTACGCGGTTCCTCACCCCGTCCGCGCCGAACTGCTCGGTATGCAGTGTAGCCACTGCCATGGTTCATTCCCGTGGTCGTGGACGGAAAGGATGTCTGTCATGCCCGCGAACGCTGCAGCTCAACCGGTCGAATTCCTCCGCACGTTGCCGGGTGACGACATGCGCCAGATCATGTGGCGCTTTGCTGATCGATTTGACCTCCAAATGCTTGTCCAATCCGCGCGGCGCGTGGCCCGTGGTCCCGTGGCCCGCATGGTCGCCGAGGGCGGCCGCAATTCGCATGAGTGGACGAAGCAAAAAGCGGACCTCCTGCACCTCTTCGACGAGGCAGGGCTATCGGCTGTCTTCATGGACCCGGAACAAGGTGGCTTCATTGAAGGTCCGAAGAACCTTGCGCTGGCGCTGCTCGCATTTGAACTGTCGTGGGTGGACGGTGGGGCTGCGACCTGCAGCATGGCTGGCAATCTCGCTCTCGCGCCGATTCACGGCCGGGGCACACCGGAGCAGCGAGACACCTACATGCGTCGCGCCTGCCCACCCAAGCCAGGCGAAGACCGCCAGATCGGGCGTGGCGCATTCGCGCTCACCGAGCCGTTGCCGTACGTCGGCGTGGAAACGGGACTTCTCAGCGGCAAAGTTCGTATCGCGTCATGGAAAAAGGGAGAGGACCCGATTCTACAGGTCGAGAAACGCGGACGCTTCATTACGAACATGGGCTTTGCCAACTTCGTGACCGCCGCCGTCGATTCTGCCGACGACCGGATCAAAGGCAGTTGTATGGTGATCCTGGAAGAGAGCGACGCAGGGATTTTCGACCGTGGTGTTCCGACGCGCAAACTCGTGCATCAGCTTTCATCGACACGCGACCCGGTGTTCAATCTTCGCGTTCCTGCCAGTCGCATCATCGGCGGGTACAAAATCAAGGACGGCGCGATCGTCCCGAATTTCTCCCATGGCGAGATCATTGAGGCGGTGTTCCGTCGCACGCGCGTGACGGTGGGGCTGATGACCGCCGCCAAGCTGCTCTCGGCGGTCGAACCGGTGATTCGGTACCAGCGCGGCCGGTTCCGCGGGGGGGATGCCGCCGCTCCGGGCTCTCCTCGTTACGATTACGGATTGCAGATGAAAGAGGATGCACTGCACCGCTTGGTGGACGTCTGGGCTACGGGCGAAGCCGCCGCGTCCCTTGGTTTTGCTGCCGCGCGACTGTTCGACGAACTCGATCCGCTGGAGATGAAGAAGGAGGAGATCTTTGCGGCGCGCAAGATTGAGAGCGGGCGCGCGCAGTTCCGCGCGATGATGGAACTCGAAAAGGACGCACTCGAGTACTTACGGCTGTCGAATCTCCCCGAAGACCGCCGCGCTACCACGCGCTACGACGTCTTGAATGCGGATCCACTGCTGCGATTTGCCGCCCTCGATTCGCTGGCGAATGTGTTGTGTCCCGCCGTGAAGCTGTGGAACACAGGGCACGGCGCGAACATGATGCGCGAAGCGGTCAGCTTGATGGGAGGCTACGGTATCACGGAGGATTGCCCGGGATTCCTCGGCCACAAGTGGATGGATGCGCAATTGGAGGCTACGTACGAAGGCCCCGAAGCCGTCCAACGGCGACAGCTTTCGATTACGATGACGAGCAAACTGTTCCTCGCGCAATTTCGAGATTGGATCAACGACCTGCGCGAGATTGCATCCCGCCGTCCCGGCACAGGCGCCTGCACACTGGCCACCGCCATGCAGCTGTGGTTGTGGACATTGGAACATCTCCGGAAAGCCACGGACGCCGATGGCCGCGATCTGTATCAGGGGAATCGCCAGGGAGTGACATTCCCGCTCGCGGACGCGCTCTGCTGGTTGTTGGCCGCGCG
>JBGPVO010000186.1:0-4382 GCA_041491705.1 Verrucomicrobiia bacterium | reverse complement strand
CTAGCGCCGATGTGCCACTACGGTGCATTCCCAGCATGCACACCGCATCTCTCGGAACGGGTGTCATTGTGTAGCCTTCGACATTGGTTGTCCGTTGCTCGCCTCCAGGCAACGAAACGGGTTTCCGCCACAACGTTACAACTGCCGTTCACCTAAATAGCAAGCGGTGGGTATTTCGGCAAATGATTTCACGCCATCCAATCACGCGCCACGATAGGGCGCGACGAGCATCGCGCGACTTCACACCTTGATTTCGTTATGCTCAAGGCTCGCGGCCCGTTCAGCTTCGGCCAGACAGTGTTGCGTACGCGGGTTCGATGGGTCGAGCTGGTCGTCCGACACGTATCTGCGCAAGTCCGCCTGTCTCGGCAGCTTGATCATCTCCGGTTTCAACTGTGGCCGCCATCCGTGCCAGCCTTTGGCGACGTCCGTCGGATCATAGCGCTTATCTACGTACTTGCGGATGGCGTGCGGCACGCTCAAGAAAAGGTAGTGGCGCATGCGAAATGACTCACGGTATATCCGCAACCCGGGGAATCGCACTTGGTGACCGCCTGAGTGTGCCAATTCTACAGGATATAGCTGCCGTTTCCAAGCGTTTAGCCGATGCGGGAAAGATGGCAAAAAGGGATAGTACCAGCGCATCGTCTCTTGGTAGTCGGAGTGGTCGTGGTCTGGCGACTCCTGTGTCGGGACGAAGACAAACTCGTGGAAATTCACTGCATTGAAGCCTTGCGCCTCCACGTCCGCGAACGCCTGTGCCAGGGTTTGATCTGAGCGCGGAGGAAGTCGAATCTCGTCAGCATCCACGTGCATGAACCAATCCGCCTCGAGCGTGGCGGCGAGTCGCTCCTTGTGTTCCATTTGCGCCCGCAAACTGAATTGGCCTCGTCGAGGAAGGGAATCAATTCCCACCAAGCCCCGCTTCAGATAGCGGCGGGCAATCTCAACCGTCTGATCGACGGAGCAATTGTCAACGAGATACACGTCAATTCCCTGCTCGAACAAATGTTCCAGGCAAGGGACGATGAAACGCTCCTCGTTGTACGTGGTTAGCATCGCCACCACTCGCATCAGCGCCACCCCATTCCACCCAGTTCACCAGTAAGGAAGCGTTGAGCGGGCATCGGCGACGATAGCGCCTCCGTCAATGTAGTCCAACCGTGCTCACAAAGTTCGCGCCCATACTCCATGATTCGCCGCTGCCGCTGCACAACCGGCCCCGGATCGCGTTCAACCGCCAGCACCCTGTCCAGCACCACATCCGCCTCTTCGGGACTAACCAACCCCGGCAGCACCTCCAGCGGTGTCTCGCCCGGCGGGTGAAGGCCGTCCAGTTTCCACGTCCTGAAGTCCGGCTGGCAACAGACTGTGGGCCGGTTCGCCATCATGCTGAAAATGATCCCGTGCCAGCTGTCTGAGACGTTCACCGCACAGCGGCCCACCTCGCGTACGTAATCGGGATAGCGCAGCATCTCCACTTGCACATCGCACGCCAGTGACGATAAGTGGGTGGTAAGTTCCGCAGGCAAGTTGAACGTCGTGCTGTAAACCAGAACACGAGCATTGGGTCGCGCGGTCTTGTACCGGAGCAGAAACCGCGACAATGCGTCCAGGGTCGCATGTCCGTTCCAACCGTACCGAATATTTACACCAAGGTCATACTCAGGACCGGCCGCGGGCGGATAAACTTCGCCCATGACCGCATCCCTGCAGCGGATGAGTTTCTGTTCAGGGATCCCCAACTCACGCAAGAAGATAATGCTCCGATCATCGCGAATCAGCGCCAGGCGGCAACGGCCCAGGACTTCAGCCAGCAGCGTTCGATGGCGCGGGTTATCGATAGGGCCGACGCTATGGTGAAGCAGAATCACCGGAATTCCCATTGACTCTGCCATCGCCGAGGTCAACAGGCTCCGCGCGGTCTTGTAACCCGCGGTGTATTTGCAGCCGGGGACCACCGCCACGACATCGTGGGATGACAACAGGTCACGCATTTTGCCTTCCCACGCCGGCAAACGCTCGGCAGCGGCCACAAGCAAATCGTCCACCGCGCTGATGCCATCGAACTCTTCTTCGATGGGCATGGGCGCATGGTTCGCGCGAAGGCCGGCTTTCCGAATCGAGTTTTCCAAATTCACCCGATGGCAGAAGGTGACTTCCGCACCCATCGCAATGAACCGCCTGGTGGCAGCGATGCAGATGGCCTCGTCGCCTGAAGAAGCGTTACCGATTTCTGTGAACAATACCCGCATTCGATATCTCAGCGCGCCGTGGATGCAGAGACACGTTCGCTCGGCACATCGCCGGAGGACATCGGTTGTGAAATGGCCTTCTCGCATCGCACTTTCAAATCCACCGCTCCGTGAAAAGGCTGGCCGCTGTCCACCACGGTAAACGGGGCGGCCCCGAACACCCGGTCGATGACCATACTGGCAGTCGGACTCTCATAGTCGGACAGCCCCACCGTGAACGCGTATTGCCCTGCCGCCAGCAACACCGGCCACCAAAATGTGGCGCTCACCGTGTCGTCGGCGCGCTCGGACTCAGGGAATTTCATCCCCAGGCGTGCCGAGCTCACGCCGCAGATTAGATAACCGCGAAAGTCCCGCAACTGGCAGAACAGATTCGGATTCCGAATCTGCCGCTCGACTCGGGCCGTGATCTTCAGGCCGATTTCATCGCCGTATGACACCGCCGCAGTGCCGGGACCACGATCGCGAGACACAAACTCCACGGATGTGACTTCGCCAGCGCGTCCGCCAAAGCCGCCCGCGCCAATGTCGCGGTTCGCCTTCCACTCCAGGCCCATGGCTGCACTGGCCTGGCGGTCCGCCACGACGTCTTTCAAGTACGCTTCGGTGACAGTTTCGGTGTCGCCTTGCATCACCATCTGGCCCGCGTTGAGGTAAATCGCCCGATTGCAGTAATTGCGGACCATGTGAAAGTCATGGGAGACAAACAGGATCGTTGTGCCG
Source organism: Verrucomicrobiia bacterium (assembly GCA_041491705.1). Lineage (GTDB taxonomy): Bacteria > Verrucomicrobiota > Verrucomicrobiia > Palsa-1439 > Palsa-1439 > Palsa-1439. The sequence goes on along the minus strand of JBGPVO010000186.1, from coordinate 1,404 downwards.
TGACGCTTGGCTTCTTCGATCCGGTTCAGGCATTTCTGTTGAAATCCGATGTCACCCACCGCCAATGCCTCGTCGATGATAAGCACGTCGGGCGACACGCAGGCCGCCACCGAGAACGCCAGGCGCACGACCATGCCCGAAGAGTACGTCTTCACTGGTTGATCGATGAACTCGCCGATGTCGGCGAATGCCTCGATCTCGCCAATCCGCTGGTCGATTTCCTTTCGCGTCAACCCCAACACCGCGCCGTTCAGATACACGTTCTCACGGCCCGTGAATTCAGGATTGAAACCGCTGCCCAATTCCAGCAGCGCCGCCACGCGCCCCCGCACCTCCGCGCTTCCAGTCGTCGGTTGAAGCGTGCCCGCAACGATCTGCAGCAGGGTGCTCTTGCCGGAGCCGTTCCGACCGACGATGCCAACGCTTTCTCCCTGGTCCACCTCGAAGGAGATTCCCCGAAGCGCATAGAAATTCCTGAATGACTCGTGGGAGAGTCGTTTGCAGAGCTTCCGCGCGGGCGAGGGGAGGAAGGGCAGTTGCCCGACCTGACCGAGCAACGGGCCGTGCAGACGAGCCGCGGGCGACGACCAAATGGTGTAGGCCTTGGAAATGTCTTGGACGCGGATGGCCAGCTCATCACTCATTGGCGTTCATCACTTGGATCGACCGTCATGGCGGACAACTTCGTGCTTGCATTCCCCTGAAAAATTGACTGGGTTATGCCGTAATGTTGCACGCGACCCATTCCGCCAACAAGAAAATTCCTTGGCAACAAGTGCTCCTGCCATGGCAAATCGCCCGCCACCTGCGCCAACGCGGCGAGCTGATCGTGCAACTCGCCAAACGCGACGTGCTCGGACGCTATCGTGGGTCATATCTCGGCATCTTCTGGTCGCTGTTGCGGCCGCTCTTCATGCTCGCCGTGTACACGGTCGTGTTCGGCTACATTTTCGAGTCGAAACTGGGCAATCATCCCGACGAGAGCAAGCTGGACTTCACTCTGGCGCTGTTCTGCGGGCTGGTGCTATTCGATTTCTTTGCCGAGAGTCTCAGCCGCGCGCCGACGCTGGTGTTGGCGAACCCGAACTACGTCACCAAGGTTGTCTTTCCGCTGGAAATCCTCCCCGTGTCCGCCATCGGGGCCGCACTGACGCACCTGCTGATCAGCTTCGTGCCTTTGGTCATCGGCTTGTGGGTGGCGCATGGCTCGGTCCCGCTCACCATCCTCTACCTGCCGCTGATCCTCCTGCCGCTGATTTTGCTGAGTCTGGGCCTATCGTGGTTTCTGGCCAGCCTCGGCGTGTTCATTCGCGACATCAACGCGGTCGTCCCCGTGGTGATCGTCATCCTCATGTACGCCAGCGCGATCTTCTATTCAATCAGCCGGGTGCCGCCGAATCTATT
>JBGPVO010000185.1:0-4382 GCA_041491705.1 Verrucomicrobiia bacterium | reverse complement strand
GACGGCAGCGTGACATCGGGAATGTTAACGTCGAAATCATTTTGAATCCAGCCGTCTGCCGTTGCTGCTGACACGGACGTCGCGGGACTACTAAACGAAGGGCCAATCGAGCCATTGGGTCCCATCGTCACCGTACCGCCCAGCCCCGTGGAAACGGTGCCGTAAACATTCGCGTTCCCAATGTTGACACTGTTGATGAGGGTGTCATCCGTTCCGATATTGCCGTTGGGTTGTCTCTTGCTGACATCGTACCTGCCGCCCGTGGATTTGGCCGAGTCTGAGGAATCGTAGCTATCGCTATAGATATTGTTGCCTTTCAGGTCGATCGTCGACAGCGCCGTCAAGCCCAGGGGAAACATGCGGCTGGGAGCGAGCACCACCTGCACGGCGCGGGCGATACTGGGCCCGCCGTAGTTGCTGCTGGCGACCGTTCCCACGCCTTGAAACGTGGGATGGGTGGTGTTGACGTTACTGGCCGTGACGGACAGCGTGCCGATGACATTCCCGCTGTTGTCCGTCAAATTCGCCACCGTCTTGCTGTAGCTATTGCCGCCCAAGCTGGTCCAACCGGAAGATTGAAATCCGTTGTTCCCCTGGTAGTACTGGAAATTGTACTCGGCAATGCCCGTCTCGACAGCCGCCTCGGCCAGATGGAAAGATTGGTTCCAGCGATGGCTACGATAGTTCAGATTGGACTCATTACTCAGATAGGACAGGAAGCCGGCGATCAGGATGGCCAGCACGCCGGCGGTCATGGACGCACTGAGCAGGACTGATCCCTGGCAGGAGCGGTGGTGATTCATTTTCATGGCGCCTCAGTTGAGTGTATTGCGCATGTCATAGCGAGCGGTGAGGAAGTCCTCCGTCTGAATCCGGCTCCCCACGTACGTGCGCAGTTTGATGTCGAGCTGGATCCCCTTGGCATTGACAGTGGCCACACTGTTGCTGTTGCCAAGAAGGTCGAACAGCGTGAACGTGAGCTGGTTAATGTTCGTCGCCAACATGTCCGTGTTGCCGGTGCTCGAGTCGTGCCGGTAGAACGCCCCCCCGCTCGTCGTGTAACTGATGCTCTTGCTGGAGGTCACAGTTCCCGAAGTGTTGAACGCCGTGGGAACCGTGACCGTTATGTTGGAGGAATTCGGGAACGAGGTGATGCTGGACACAGCGCGCATGTCCTTGGCGAAATACGTGACCGCCAGCCGGCCATCGGCGTGAATCCGGTTGTAGTTGGTGACGGCCATGAAACTCCTGAGAGAGATGATGTAGGTGCTCGTGACGCCGGCCAGAGTGATCGCGCCGACCGCGGTGGCGACCATGAGTTCGGCCAGGGTCATCGCGTGGGGATCACGCAGTCGCCGAACGATTGTAGCGAGCTTGGTGGTCGCGTTCATAAGCCCTAGAAAATGTACTTGTTCAACCCCCCGTTGCTCACGAGGGTGGTCAGTGTGTTGGTCAGGACGCAGTTCACCTGGTTCGTCCAGGTAACGGTCAACGTGACTTCGACAACGGTGCTGGTCGTGCCGTACGTGGCGTAGGGCGATTGTGTGATCGTCCCTTTGTAAATGTGATTCGTGTCGTTTGGATCCGCGAAGGTGTTGGTGAGCGACTGCAAGCTGCTCCAATCCAGCAAGCGGACGTATTCCATCTCCTGTTGCAGCACCTGGGAAGCGCGCGCCGAGCGGCGGATGTCGGTGAGATAACGGGCGCAGTGCGAGGCCACGGCCAGGACCGAGGTCAACACAAATCCCAGGATCAGCGTGGCGACCACTGCCTCCGCCAAGGTGAATCCCCCCTGCGCGCTGAATAGCTTCCGAGTCATCGTCACTCCCATGCTCCGCGACACATCGTTCGATGTTACATGGGAGCAATTGACGTACCCGCCGCGACCCCAGAGGCAGAACCCGTGGAAACACACGGGTTCAGCGAGGGTCGCCAATTTCGGTTGGCTTGAATGGCTGTGTAAGACTGAGAATCACTCGCGTTGGTGCGAGGGGCGTCCGTCATGGGACGCCCCTCACTACCATGGCTCCCGCCCTCACCCGACGGGAACCCACGACATCGTTTGCCCGGTTATTTGGGGCCAAAATTCTGGTCGACGGTTGGATTGTTCGGTTTCCCGATCAAGTTGCGCGCCTTCGCATTGTCCTTCGGCATCCACTTGTCGTTCGCGTACACCTCTTTATTCGGGTACCCGTTGACGTATTTCTCGTAGCCCGTCTGGGATTCGGGCCGGACAATCGTCGGCGTCAGGAAGATCAGCAGATCGCGCTTCGTCTTACTCAAGCTTTTGCTGCGAAACAGCGGGCCAATCAGCGGCGCATCCCCCATGAGAGGGACCTTCGTATAGCTGTCGCTGGTGTCCTGGCGCATGAGACCGCCAATCGCCAGCGTGTTGCCACTCTTGATCAGCACCGTCGTGGTCGCCGTGCGTGTGTTAATGATCGGAATCTGGACGGCGGAACCGCCGCCGCTTTGCAGCGTCGCGTTTTCCGTGGAGCTACTGGCTTCCGGCGTTACTTCGAGGGTAACAAAATCGTTCTTGTTGATGCGGGGCAGCACGTCGAGGATGATGCCAATGTCCTTGTAACTGAATCCGTTGATTTGCAACGAGGCGGTCTGCTCGCTGAAGGCGAAACTGGGGATGGGGTACTGGGTGGCAATGGAGATGCGCGCTTTCCCGTTGTCCGTGGTCACTACACGGGGATTGGCAAGCAATTCGGTATCGGTATCCTGACTGAGGAACGAAAAGACCACCTGCGCGTCGCCCGGGTTCAACAGTGCAATGGGAAGGCCGTACCCCCCACCGTTCAGATCCTTGATCACGGGGAAGCCTGTTAGATTCTTTCCAGTCTTCGGATCGGTCGCGTATTTTGTCGGGTCGGCTGAGGACACCTGATAGGAGGTAGCGGACATTTGATGATTGAGCAACGTGTCGCTCCAATTCACCCCCAAATCCTTCTTTGGGTTCTTCGTGGTTTCGACGAACTTCGCCTCAATCATTACCTGCGGCGTCTGGGTATCGAGCTGTTCGATAAGTTGGGAAAGCTTCGAGAGAGACGAGGGTGTGTCGGACAGCACGAGCATGTTACTTCGCGCATCGACCTGAATCTTTCCCTGCTTGGTCAGGATTGGACTGAGCGTTTTCCTCACGTCGTCGGCTTTGGCATAACTCAATGTGAAGACCCGCAGTTCCGCGGCCTCGACTTCCAGTGACTCGCGCGATTTGATCTTGACCACGCTTTTGTCTTTCACATACGCGTAGCCCTTGGACTCGGCGATCAACTGCATCGCCCCTTCGTACGAGATACCCTTCAGGTTCACCGTGACCTTGCCGGTCACCTCATCACCGAGAATCAAATTGACGCCGGCTTTTGCCGCGAGCGTGCGCAGGACGTTCTGGATATCCGCTTCGATGTAGCCGATTTCGACCATGTCATCAGCGGCTGGTTGCGGCGCGGTTGCCACGGGCGCCACCGCTGGTGTCGCAACGACGGTTGGGGCCGCCACGGCCGCCGAGGTGATGGGCGGGGTAGCAGTCTCGGAAGGCTTCGGTGCCGCGGGGTCTGCGGCGAATACCAGTGAGCACGTTGCCAGGGCGCTCGACAAGACAATGGTGAGCAATCGTAGCGTCTTCATATCAGCCTCCTTGAATAAGCAGCATCTGGGCCAGCCTCGAGAGCTTTCGAGGCCCGCACGCCCTCTCGATCACTTGGATTCTTTGTCTCGCTCGCTCCCGCCAAGCCGCAGTTCCACCTTCTGCCCGCCGACTTCCAGTTGGACCATCTCGCGTGTAATCACCAACGCCTTGATTTCCGCTTCCCCCTGGGCGGTCTGTACCCTGACCGGCTTGTTCAACTCCACCAGTTGGTCATTGACCAGCGCCGCGGGACTTGCCGCGTTATACAAAATGCCCATCAACTTGAGGCTTTCGGGGCCAACAGCATGGGTACCAGCGGTCGTCGTCCTTGCGGACGTCCGGACTTCCGATCCAAAGGGGTCCCGCGACGTTTTCGTTGAATACGTCGAGAGGTTCAACTCGAGACTCGGGGCCGACTTGCTCTCGGTCGCCGCCCCGGCGCGCGCGCACATGAACAGAAACAACACGAGGAAGAAGATCGTCTGGCAAAACGCCAGGATGCCCACAATCCTCATGGGCGTGGAAAGACCGCCGCTGTCCGCCCGTCGACAAGCCACAGACTCACACTCGGCCGGTAACGCCGAGGTGCTTGTCCTGTTCGGATAATTCTTGTCGGCCAGGATACTGTCATCCGACCAGGGACGATGAGTCCACAGTACCGGTTGAGCATGTAACTTCATGTTTTCTTCTTCGCCTCCGCGTTCCTGGCTGACTCCGTCGGCTGCAGGCGTAGCGTGATGTCCAG
>JBGPVO010000184.1:0-4390 GCA_041491705.1 Verrucomicrobiia bacterium | reverse complement strand
GCCTCATGGTTGGGTTTGCCTGTCTCGGCCAGGCCCGTGCGGAAGTTATTCTTCAGTATTTCAATACCAGTTGGAACGAGATCGCCACGCGCATGCCTGAATTGGCGGAGGCGGGGTACACGGCATTGTGGCTGCCTCCACCGTTTGAAGCGGGTAGCCCAGGCTCGGTCGGGTATGATTGCTTCGATCGCTTCAATTACGGGAGCGGGGGTGTCCTCACCCGCTACGGCACGGCAGACGATCTGCTCAACATGGTGAGGATCGCGCACCGCTTCGGTCTGCGGGTGTACTTCGATAACGTGATGAACCACAACGGCGGGCCGCTCCCCGACACCCCTGTGAGCACGCTAAGCACCACCCAACCCGGCTTCGTGCCCGAGGACTTCCATCTGATCAACTCCAACGGCACATACTCGACATATAACGGCAACGTTAACTATGACGACGAATGGCAGGATTTGAATTATAGCGCATTCGGCCTCGATATCGCGCAGGAGGACCCGAACACCAACTTCGGTCCCAACACCAATGATGATTTTCCCAAGTGGCACGGCATCCGTCAGCCGACTCATCCCGAGTTCTATCCCGACACGACCGTGACTGTTGCGACAAACGGCCAGGGCGGTGCCGTTCATCCGTTCGATGGCGCGGGTCAGCCCGTTTCCGAGGACGTCAACGCGATGCTCATTCGTGCGGCGCGCTGGTTTCTGGATCAGAGCCGGTGCGACGGGTTTCGCCTGGATGACGTGAAGGGCGTGCCCGGTTATTTTTTTGGCCAGCAATCCAGTACCAAGGACCCCAGCAACGCCGGTTACTGCGGTCAGATCCAAGAGCAGTTCAATATCACCCATGGCAACAACGATTGGAGCAACCACCGCGATTCTCTGTTCAATGACCAAGCGCCACGCGACGACGCCATGCTCTGGGGCGAAGACCTTGGCCAACCGCAGAACTGCACAATTGCCTGCCAGCAAGGGTATGTGGACGCGGGCATGCGGGTCGATGATAACGCGTTTTACAGCCACATGTTTCAAGCGGTCTGCGGTGGGTGCAGCCCCGGCCTCGCGAACATGGACCAGCCCGGGGCCTACTCGTTCGGCGGCGTTAACACAGGTATAAGCCATGGCGGGACGCACGACTACAACGCCATTTCCATCTACGACCGGACGTCCGTTTGGGCATTGCTGCTGACCCGCGCCGGCCTGCCCAGCATTTACACCGACGGCTATAACGAGGAGCAAACCACCCAGTCAAATGGAAAGTACTTCCCGTCAATCGGAGACAACAAGTTCCTCGGCCAGTTCAAGACCAACATTCCGGCGGCGTATCTGCCCAACCTTCTCTCCATCAATCAGCTCTTCGCCCGAGGCGACCAGGTCGGGAAGTGGAGCGACCAGACCTACTGCGCCTACGAGCGCCGCGACAAACGCGAGAATCCCAGCATGGCCGACTCGGATGGCACCGTGCTGCTCTTCATGATGGCACAAAACGGCTCGGGCGGCGCCTCGCGTAGTTACGCGACGACGTTCCCCTTGGGCGCGCGGCTCATTAATTATTCGACGTTCAACAATGCGTTCGGGTTTGGGGCCACCGTCGGAACCAGCAACGTTTTGCACGACGACAGTGGCAACTTGATCATCGCTCCCGCTGGGGGCTATTGGGCATTCTCATGGCGCAATCCGGAGATGCCACTGGTGTGGGACGACGGGATGTTCGGGCAGGTGCAACCGATCACCATCCTGCAAAACGGGCAGCAGGTCGGCACGATGACCTACAATCGCAAGGACGGCCGCAATGGTGACCCCAATTTCAATCCGTACAACGTGACCAATCAAGTCCCCGGTAGTTACCAGTACCCGATGACCGTACCAGTCGTTACCAGTCCGTCGAATCTCACGTTCATCGCGCGCGCTGACGGCTCCACGGCGAACACCCTGATGAAGCTCGATGGCGGCATCGATCTCAATTCGCAAATGGGCCTCGGTCCGCAGTCCGGCGATCTCCGCGACCATCCTCCCGCGATTGCCACCGACGTGTTTCTGGGCTACGAACAAATGGGCTTTGTGCAGCGCGTTGCCGAAAAATTCGCCGCCCGCGACGTGTCCCGCAACACCATCGGCTCGCCCGGCTGCGAAACCTATCAGGCCACCATCGGTACCGCAGGGTTTACTGTGAACAACGGCGGTGGCCCGAACACGGGCGTGGGCACCGTCACCTGGGTGTACCACGATCCCGCCGTCAACAATCAGCTGTCGACGCCCACCTTGCAATTCTTCCCTGCGCCGGAAAGCGCCGGTGGCCAGCCAATCACGGTGTGGGTAAAGATCGGCTATACGAACCAACCGCAGTACGCGTATCTGTATTATACGACCAACGGTGTGGCGTATCCCGAGGGCAGCGCGGGCCTCGGCAAAGGCACGACGCAGGTCGCCCAGTTATCCTTTGACAGCAACGGCGTGGCCGATGGTTCGGGCACGCCGGTGTGGTGGAAGAGCACGCTGCCCGCGATGCCGTCGGGCACGGTGTTGCGTTATAAGATCGGTGTGTACCGCACTGACGCGACCCCCTGGTTCCCCTTCAGCGCTTCGGACATCACGATGAAGAAGCGGATGGAAGCGATCTATCAGATCACCAACTTCAACGCGCAAACCGTGACCTTTTATCCGCACAACGATTACGATTCGCGATCGTTGCAAACCGGCCTCGACGAAGGGTTCCACGTCCTGCGCACCGAGACGTTTCTGCAGCGTGACGGCCGTGCCTCGATCTACAATCTCAACGTCCAGACGTTTTACTATGACGCGACGACGCCCCAAGGCGAGATTCTGTTTCCAGGCGACCATGAGACGATCACCGGTACAAACTACGGCGTTGTCGTGCGCGCCGACCGCAGTGTGACCGAGGCCTGGTATCGCATTACCGACAGTAACGGCACGGGTACGTGGACCCAAGCGTCGCAGACTTCGCCGGCGACGCCGGGACTCAACACGATCTATCCGCTCGAATGGCGCTTCAATTACACGAACTTCCCCACGAACGGCGCGACGGCGCTGATCGAGGTGCGGCTGCGAGAATTCACGTCGTCGACTGATATGAGCATTACCAATGACGTGGCCGGCCATTTCACGACGCTTTCGCGCACGGTGTACACGGGTCAGGTTCTCGACCACGTGGGTGATGGAATCACCGATTCGTGGCGGGCCCAGTATTTCCCCAACCAGCCAACGAACAATGTCAACGGCACGATGACCAACAGCCTGTCCTGTGCGACGTGCGATCCTGACGGTGACGGGATGAACAATCTGGCCGAGTTCCTTGCCGGCACTAATCCGACCAACAGCGCCTCGGGACTGCGCATCCTCTCGGTCGCGCCGCAGGGTAACGACGTACTGGTCACTTGGAATACAGCGGGCGGGCACACCAACGCGGTGCAGGCAACGACTGGTGACGACGGTGGCGGCTACAACACCAACTTTGTGGACATTACCACGCCGCCGCACATCGTCATCTCGGGTAGCGGGGATGCGACGACCAATTATGTGGACGGCGGCGGCGCGACCAATCTTCCATCCCGGTTCTACCGCATCCGTCTTGTTCCGTAACGCGGCGCAGCCCACCAACACCAGCGCAAAAGCGAGCGTTCTCGATACACGCCCTGATATTCCTGTTGACGGCGGTTTTCTTCGCCGGACATTATGAGTGCATCATGAGACGCATCTTTCTGACCAAGGCCTCGTTCACTGCCGCGAGCTAATGCAATTTGAAAACGGATACAGAGAGGAACTTCCATGACCACACCGCAATCTGACATTGGCCTCATCGGCCTGGCCGTCATGGGCGAGAACATCGCCCTGAACATTGAAAGCAAGGGTTTCCCCATCTCCGTGTTCAACCGCACGGTGTCGAAAGTGGACGCCTTCATGAATGGACGCGCGAAGGGGAAGAAGTTTTTCGGCGCGCATTCGCTGGAGGAATTCGTCGGCTCGCTGAAGAAGCCCCGCAAGATCATCATGCTCGTCAAGGCGGGCCAGGCCGTGGACGATTTCATCGAACACCTGCTGCCGCTCCTGGAAAAAGGTGACATCATCATCGACGGCGGCAACAGCCATTTCCCGGACACGATCCGCCGCACGCAATACGTCGAAAGTAAAGGACTGCTGTACGTCGGCAGCGGAGTTTCCGGCGGCGAGGAAGGCGCGCTGCACGGGCCGTCGTTGATGCCCGGAGGCAGCCCGGCGGCGTGGCCGCACATCAAGCCCATCTTCCAGGCCATCTGCGCCAGGACGCCCGAGGGCGAACCGTGCTGCGATTGGATGGGCGAAAACGGCGCCGGCCATTTCGTCAAGATGGTGCACAACGGCATCGAGTACGGCGACATGCAGTTGATCTG
>JBGPVO010000183.1:0-4395 GCA_041491705.1 Verrucomicrobiia bacterium | reverse complement strand
TGAATTGTGGGGTGATTATGGCGTTGTTGTTGTAACGTGTTCTTATTGAGGAAAAAGCGGGCGCTGTCGAGCCGGAATTGGAGGCCACGGCAGCGTTGACGCTCCGGAGTCAAAATGGTAAGGTTACTGCTACATACCGCTGTGAGGCGGTGCGACCCTCTGGGGATTGAACCATGAGGAACATGCTAAACGAGAACGTGTTGGTGCTCAACCGCCTGTGGCAGGCGATCAACGTCTGTACGGTCGAGCGCGCGTTCATACTGTTGTACATGGGCCATGCCGAGGTCGTCGTCGAGGACGGCGGTGACTTCCAGACCTTTGATTTCCACGAGTGGCGCGAATTCAGCCTGGGACACCACGACGAGGACGTCGTCCACACCGTCTCGTTCAAGATCCGCGTTCCGCGCGTGATTTTGCTGCTGTTCTTCGACCGGCTCCCGCACAAGGAAGTGAAGTTCACGCGGCACAACATTTTCGAGCGCGACCACAATATGTGCCAGTATTGCGGCGAGCGTTTTGACCGCCGCGAGCTGAATCTCGACCACGTCATCCCCCGGGATCGCGGCGGGACGACCACGTGGGAGAACATCGTTTGCGCCTGTGTCCCTTGCAACACGCACAAGGCCAACCGCACGCCGACCGAGGCGAGCATGCACCTCATCAAGAAGCCGAAGCGACCGAAGTGGCGTCCGTTCGTCAACGTCACCATCAGCACCGTCGCGCACGATAGCTGGAAACACTTCCTCGACCTCGCCTACTGGAACGTCGAGCTCGGCGAGGACGTGAAGTAGGTAGGTGAGGTAACGAATTCCGCGCTTCGTAGAAGCGCAGCTACAACGCCGCCGGTATACCAACCCGCGCATAAGTCTTGCGCTTTGACACCCCTGCGGTTCGGAGATAGTATTCCGGTTGTGCTCGGGAAACTCGATCAACTCAGGACAATGCTGCGCGGTTGTGGCCGCACGCTCGTGGCGTATTCGGGCGGGGTGGACAGCGTGTTGCTGGCGAAGGTCGCGCATGACGTGCTGGGGGACAAGGCCCTGGCGGTGATTGCGGATTCGCCGAGCTTGCCGCGGCGTGAGTTTCAGGAGGCGCTGGAGATCGCGAAGCAGTTTGGATTTGCGGTGCACGTGGTCAACACGCACGAGATGGCCAACCCGGATTACACGAGCAATCCGTCGAACCGCTGCTACTTCTGCAAGAGCGAGTTGTTTGAGAATCTGACCAGGATTGCGCGGCGCGAGGGTTGGCAGACGATTGTGTACGGCGAAAACGCCAGTGACGCCGGCGATTACCGGCCCGGAACCGCGGCGGCCACGGAATATCAGGTGCGCGCGCCGCTGAAGGAAGTGGGGTTGACAAAGACGGAGATTCGCGATCTGTCGGCGGAATTGGGATTGCCGACGGCGGACAAGCCGCAGATGGCGTGTTTGTCGTCGCGGATTCCGTATGGCGAGCCGGTCACGGAAGAGGCGTTGGGGATGATTGAGGCGGCGGAGAACGTGCTGCGGGACGCGGGATTCTCTGAAGTGCGCGTGCGACACCACACCTTGGGAAGCACGAATGTCGAAATCCGAAGTCCGAAAATTTACATGGCGCGGATTGAAGTTGGAACCGATGAGTTCGAGAGATTGCTCGGCGAGGATGTGCGGGAGGTAGTGGCCCGCGCGTTACGGAAAGTTGGCTACGCGTACGTGACGCTGGATCTGCAAGGGTATCGTCGCGGCAGCGCGAATGAGCTTTTGGTCAAACCGAAGGAGGACTGAGTGATGAAGCCAGGAATCGTAAGGTTGGGGATTGGGCTGGTCGGCGCGGCGATGTTGTTGACGGGTTGCGGTTCGGACCAGAAGCTGGAGGAAACCCAGCATGAATTGGCGACCGCGACGAATGAAGTCGTGGCGGCGCGCGCGGAGGTCAGTGAGGTCAAGACGCAGATGCAGGCGAAGGTCGATGAATTGCAGCAGAACATTACGAAGCTGGCCGAAGAGAAGGCCGACACGGAGAAAGCGATGTCGTCCCTCAAGACCGAGATGGAAAACAAGCAGCAGCAGCTTCAGGCGAGGGTGGATACGCTCGAACAAGACAAGACGAACATGACGTCCGAGCTGAAAGTGTTGTCCGAACAGATCGCGCAAGTCGATCAGAAGCTGACGGACCTGGGGAACACGCACGCGACGACGGTGGCGCACTTGCAAGCGATGCGGGAGGATTACGTCAGGCTGACGAGCGAGAAGACCGCGCTCGAAACCAGAATGCATGACCTGAAAGCGTTAAGGGAACAGGTTTCCGTGGTGAAACAGGAGTTGCATCAGAAGAAGGTCGAGGAGTCCAAGCGCCTCGATCGCGCGGAGTTCGCCATGGGCAACCACGGTTTCTTGCTCAAGGACGGGACTTGGCGGGTGCTGGAACGCGAGCCGGGCAAGTACCCGCTCAGTCAGGAGTTGTACCGCGAGCCATGACCGACAAGCCGCAAAAGCTGCGGATCGCCAACCGTGATTTCAACTCGCGCCTGATCATGGGCACGGGCAAGTTCGCCTCGGGCGAGATGATGGCGTCGGCCCTCGAAGCGAGCGGTGCGGAAATGGTGACCGTGGCGTTGCGGCGCGCGGATTTGTCGGGTCAGCGTGACAAGTTCGCCAATATCCTTACGTTCATTGATACGAAGAAATACCTGTTGTTGCCGAACACGAGCGGCGCGCGCAACGCCGAGGAAGCGTGCCGGCTCGCGCGCCTTGGCCGCGAGGCAACGGGCTCGACATGGCTGAAGCTCGAAATTCATCCCGACCCGCGCTACCTGCTCCCCGATCCGGTGGAGACGTTGAAAGCGGCTGAAGTTCTGGTGAAAGAGGGCTTCACCGTGTTGCCGTATATCAACGCTGATCCTGTGCTGGCGAAGCGGCTCGAAGACGCGGGGTGCGCAACGGTCATGCCGCTTGGTTCGCCCATCGGCAGCGCGCGCGGCATCGAAACGCGGGCAAGCATCGAAATCATCATCGAACAGGCAACGGTGCCCGTGGTGGTGGATGCAGGACTGGGCGCGCCGTCACACGCGGCCGAGGCGATGGAGATGGGCGCCGATGCCGTGTTGGTCAACACGGCGGTGGCCGTGGCCGCCAACCCCGTGCGCATGGCGGAGGCGTTCAAGGCCGCGGTTGACGCGGGCCGCACCGCATACGAGATTGGTTTGGCTCCGAAGCGGAGAGAGGCAGACGCGACCAGTCCGCTGACGGGATTCCTGAATGAGTGATGAGCCGTCCGGTCGCGCATTCGTTGGTGTGCGGCTGGTCCTGCCCATTGGCAATTAGCCGGAGCCGTGGCGTGTGACCGTAACTTCGAGAGCGGAGCCAATAACGCGCCAGTGCGATTTGTGTCATTTGTACAACTCCGGTGCCGGCGATGGTCGAATATGTAAGTGCGTCGTAAGACGATCCGCCGTGAACGCGCTGTGTACCAATATTTCAGTTACCATAGGCAGTGGCGAACTGGTTACGGAGCCGGTGCGAAAGAGATAGAAAAGTTATGCACCATAGACGTGTGTTGTAGGCCATCAAGCGTATCGGTCTCGAAACAAAACTGATACGTTCCAGGATCGACTGTTTCTGATTCAGAATCAGTATGACTTCCCATCTGGCAATTCAAGAACTCTAGGCTGCCCTCAATGTGTGCCTTACTGGATCCGCACCGCCAAATCCAGCTTGAATCGACTACATCGGAATCTCGCTCTGTATTGCCAGACAGCTGATATGTGATCACTGTTTTAACGGATAGACTCACGCTGCGACAGCAAACACCTTCCTGCGCGTTACTATTAGAGCCACCGCAATCATGACTGTCCTCGAATACGAACTGTTCGCTCCATCCGGAAGCTGGATTGAAGCTTTCATTTTGCCAGCCATGGCTCGCAGTATTGATAAGGCCAACTTCTGTGCATGAAGATGTGAAGCAATTGGGCGGCACTGTCAGGAGATCGGCAACCGACTTAAGCTCGACAAAGTGTTGGGGAAGCAGCACACCGTTGACAACAGGGGTCCAGTTGGTTTGCGTGTGATTGGGATCGGCCTGCTTGATGACGTTGGCCTTCGTCCAGTTCGTACAAGTCCCAGCCGTCGTATCTTTGTAATAGGGAATAACAGTTTCCATGTTTGTGCGAACATTAGCGAGCCACGCTTCATTGAGCGATACGCCGGTGAGAACATTGCTTGTCAACGCAGGCACCACGACGCCACCGAATCCGTTCGTAAACACCTGATCGCAGCCGAGAAAAACTTCGTTGCTTGTGATGAGTTGGCTGGGCGCAGAGTTGGTGTTATTCAAGGTGATGGTCTTCGTGCCAGCGTTGTAGCTCCAATTGCCCGAACTATACGCAGTACCTGTCCATGCGTCGTACATATTTGG
>JBGPVO010000182.1:0-4414 GCA_041491705.1 Verrucomicrobiia bacterium | reverse complement strand
CCCATCGCGATGTCGTAGCGGCCCTGAATCGAGACCTCGCCACCATAGAGCGAGGCTTCGCAGCGACGCGCGATGATCGCCCCGTCACGCATCTCGACGTCGACGCTGGCAGAATCCAGCAGCAGGTCGCGGTATTGAAGGTGGCTGCCGCGAAACTTGGCGAGAACCCGGCTGGCGAGCGGTTGCGCCAGGTCGAGATCGAAATCCAAATCCAGCCACGGAGGACGTGTCACTTGAATGTGGTTCAGTTCGCGGACCGCCTTGGTCAGGAACAGAAATCGGTCGCGGCCGGCGGTCGGGCTCGGCGCACTCGGGGTGGGCACTGGCAACGTTGCGCCGCGTTTGATGAGACCCGATACGTTCAAGCGAATGCCGCAATAAACCCCCGTGAGTCGATCCACGCGAATCGTGCCGTCATCGCCAAATTCAAACGTGGCGTACGCGTCCGACGCCGTGAATTTGGCGGGGCCATATTCATCGGGAGGCGTCGGCACCGCAATGACCGCGTTGGCGATGTGAATGGCCCGAATCGGATTTTGCTTGTGGACCAGCTTGCGCAGGTTGAACCGCATCTCGAGCTCATCGATTTGCACGAGCGGTTGTTCGGGCGTCCTCGCATCCGCGAAGCTCGCGTTCGTCGCCACAACCCCGCGAAACAGGTCGAGGCGAATAGAGCCAAATTGTGCCGCGTAGCCCGCCTGACGAAGCTCGCCCACAAGAAATTCCTTCAGAAAACCCGGAAACCCCACCAGATGGAGATAGCCCAGCGACAGCAGTGTCAAAACAATCAACACGACCATCAGGCGTACGAACAGGCGGAATAAGACTTTCACCAAACGGATTCTTAAACTCACCGTCTCGACCCGTCAACGTGATTCCCCCGGAGTTTAAGGCCTCAACAGGGCCGTCCACGGTAATGGACATCAGAGATGCCGGTTCTATTCAGCAGACTGTCGAGATCGTCACTGTTTGGTAGGGGCGTTCGTCGGCACGAGCGCTGCGGGTGGTGAGGTGACGACTTCGCTCGCGGGTGAAACAACAGTTGGCAGCGCCGCGTTGGTCGATACCGGCGCAATGGCCGGGCTGAGCGGCGCAACTACATCTTTGGTCAATGTATTCGCGGCGCTCGACCAGATCGTGAAGACCAATGCGGGATCGCCCCACAGCGCATACCTCCTCTCGGGCCCCTGCAGCTTTCCCAGCGCGAGAGAGTACGTCTTGTCCCCGGCGGTGGCGGTAAACGTCGCCTCGGGCTCGTCGAGTCCGTATTCGGCAAGATTGTCCCGTCCCTCGCGAATGAAGTTCTCCGCGCGCAGAGCCGCGAGTTCGTCAAGCGCGTGCTGCAACGCATCATTGTCGAAAACGCCCTGTGCCGGCTCAACAAGTTTCCATTTCTTGTCTGCGCCGCGTTCCAAGGCCACCTTCCCCGTTTTCTTCTCAATCACCAGTTTGGTAATTTCATCCGCCTTTGCATCGGCCAGGCGGAGCGAACGCAACGCCAGATAGTTGGCGGGCAGCCAGGAGACGATATTGGTATCGACGCCGTACACGAACGGTTCGTCCGCGCGCTTCACGAAGCGGACGGCGTTCGATGCATCCAGCGCGCCGACGAGCAACTGCGCCAGCGTATTGGTCCCTTCGCCGCGGAGGCTCACGGTCGTCATCGGCGCGGCCAGTCCGTATTTGTCAAGATCGGTGGCGACATCGGCGGCGAATTGTTTGGCGCTCAGGCTATTGAGATGACCCAGCAACTGCTCGGCGGCGGCTTGTTCTGCAGTCACCATAACGGGTGCAGTGATCTTCCACGTCGAATCGGTGCGCACGAGGGAAATCTTATCCGTGCCATGGAGCACCTCAATCGCGCGGACATCGTCTTCTGAGAACACGAACACCTGCGCGTCACGCAAATCGTTCGCCTGCACGGCAAATTTCTGCGCGGCGCTCGACGGCACGGTGTAAATCGAGTCGGCACCCTTGAGCTTTGCGTACACCTTGCTGGCGTCGTTTGTGAGCGCGCGACCCAACAGCACCGTCTTGCCCACGTCGCCCATCCGCACCGTGACCTCACGCTCCGGCTCGTCAAGCTGGTAGGCGTGAACGTCCCTCGGGTCTTCGCTGACGAAGTCCGACGCACGCAGGCCGCTCAAATCGGCAAGCAATTCGCTGGCTTTGCGCTGATCCGCGCGTGCGGCGAGCGGATGCGTCAACACCCAGCGCGGCTCGGTGTTCGTGGTTGATTCCGACTTTGCCAATTCAATCACGCGGTCAGCGCTCTTGATCTCGATGCGCGTAGCCGATGCCGGGAGGAAATCAATGATCGCGCGGTCACGCAGGTCGTCGAGGGTTCGATTGAGGCGCTCATAGGTGGATTGGGGGGCCACGAGCACGTTCTTGCTGCCTTGCAACTGAACGTACACCGCATCTTTCGTCGGCGTCTCGCCGCCGACCAGCAGCACCATCGGGCCGCGCTTGCCCTGCAACGTGAGGCGGACACGCGGGTTCTGCAGGCCGAAATCCGCGAGCTTCGTGCCCATGAGTTCTTTCTCGGACATTACGCGGCTGCGCTCCGCAAACTCCAGTTCGTCAAGAATCGAGCTGACCGTGCTGTAGTTGGCGCGGACGTTGAGGGGCTGTTTGATCTGCCACTGGTCACCATCCTTCTCGAGGGCATAGACCTGGTTTGTCAGCTCGATCTTCACACCGGTGATGTCCTTCGACTGGAAATCGAGGACGCGCTGGCTCTTGGTCTGCGCGTCCTCGGTGGATGTACCTCGGTAGTAATCCAGGGCCACCAGTCCGCCAATCAGCAGAGCCACAAAAACCAAAACCAGCGTTGTACGTGATTTCATATCAATTCGTCTGTCACTTCCGACACGCCGGAACATTCACCAGTTTGCCCGAAGATCCGGGGAGGTCATCACTTCCGGCGGCCCAGCCAAATCACAATGCCGATGATCGCCACCGCCAGCGGCATGCCACCCATCACAAGAAGACAAACCGCCATCTGCTGGTTCGGTGACATGTCGAGCCGGAATTCCTGGGGTGACTTCGGGCTGACGGCCACCAACTGCTCGCGCTGAAGCAGCCAGTTCAGCGAGTTCATGAAGAAATCGAGATTGCCGCCAGCGAGGTTGCTGTTATCCACAAAGCGCGACGTGCCAGTCACCACCATGCGCGTGACGCCAAGATCCACGTTCACGCCCTGCGGGTTACTGGTCTCGACGGCAACGGCGAGCGGCAACGGTCCTGCAATATCCGTGGCGGGGTCGTACGAGGCGTGCTCATCATCAAGATCGGTCTCGCCCCAGTATTCAGGCCCGGCCTTCGCCAACTCAGTGACGCGCGGCTGATCCGCGATCCCGTTCCCTGGTTGTTGCAGACGGCGGATGGACCGGGAGTACGGAAATTCGGTATTGGTGTCGGTGAGTTTTGCGGCAATCGGATGGGGAGCGTAGTCGGCCACGACCGTGTTGACATCGAGCAATTCCGTGCCGAGAAGCACGCCGGCCTTGCGCATGGCCAGATCGTTGTCCACCTGTACCCCCCAACGCTTGAGAAATGCCTCCAAGCCACTCTGGCTGCGGGGGTCGAGCATGACGAGTAGGCGGCCCTTGTTCTTGAGGTATTGTTCC
Organism: Verrucomicrobiia bacterium; assembly: GCA_041491705.1. Lineage (GTDB taxonomy): Bacteria > Verrucomicrobiota > Verrucomicrobiia > Palsa-1439 > Palsa-1439 > Palsa-1439. The sequence goes on along the minus strand of JBGPVO010000182.1, from coordinate 782 downwards.
AGTGCGTTCAGCTCCGCCGGCGAGAATGGTTTACGCGGGCCGGCGATGACAATCGCACGGGCATCGGTGGGCATCGTCTGCTTTTCGAGCAGGTTCCATTTCTGGACCGTAATGTTGTCGCGCTTGATGTAGCGCGCGATTTCGGAATAGCCTTCCCGCTGGTCAAAATCTTCCGGGTCGCGTTCGCCGTGCCCCGTGAGAAAGCAAACCTTCGGTGATTCTTCCTCGGTCACGGTCTGGATCGCGGACAGGAACAAGCCCTCGCCTTTGAAGGCCTTCACGCGACCCTCGCCGCCCATCTCCGTGGGATCGCGATCGAGATCGACCATTTCATCGAGGCGGACGTACTTGTGATGGCTACCGCTCGCGAAAATGACCACGTCGGGCGAATCCAGACTGTACAGCGTGACAAGCTGTTGGGCGCGCGCCATGTCGCGCTGCGGATCGACATACTCGACCCGCAGTTTGTCTTTGCCGTAAAATTGAAACTCCTTCAGCAGGTCGCGAACATCTTCCAAGACTTTCTGGACGTATTCGTGACGACCGGACTCCGGCAGGAAGACGACCACATCGACGGGCTCTTTCAACGTGGTGAGCATCTGTTTGGTCTTCTCGGCAAGCTTGTAGTACCCCGACTTCGTCCAATCGAAGCGCATATAATGTCGCGACGCTAGCCAGTTGATCATGACGACCAGGGCCAGCGCCGCCACGATTTGGATGAGCACGTTCGCGCCAACGACCAGCCGCCGTCGCCGCAGTGTCGGAGGTTTATTGTTGGATGG
>JBGPVO010000181.1:0-4418 GCA_041491705.1 Verrucomicrobiia bacterium | reverse complement strand
GATCTTGTAGGGAATCGGCTGCACGGCATACGTGCCGTAGCCCATTGAGATGCCCGCACCCAACCCGAATAACATGCCGAACTTTACGGCTGTGGCCACACTCTTCTTGCCCACGAAGAAAGCGTAGAGACACACGAACACCGTCGATGCGATAAACACCACGACGCGCATCAGCCCCATCTTCATCTCCTCCATCGGCCGCCACAATTGCTCCGTGTCCTTGTAGGTCGGCCCAAGAATCACGCCGTGGATTACGAAATCATCACCGACCACGCCACGAAAACCGCCACCACCGCCAGAATGATTCGCTTCGTCATGTTGTAGCCTCCTTTGCTTGCAGCGCCCTACCGTTTCTTGCCTTTCAGCACCGAGGCGCGGGTGCGCAATCGTAGCGCGTTCAACCGAATGAAACCGGTGGCGTCGGTTTGGTTGTACGCGCCTTTGTCGGCCTCCATGGTGGCGACATATGGATTGTAAAGTGAAACGGGACTCTTGCGCCCAGCGGTGATGACGTTGCCCTTGTAAAGCTTCAATCGCACCGTGCCCGTGACGTTCTTCTGCGATTCGGTGACGAATGCCTGCAGCGCTTCTCGTTCGGGGCTGAACCAGAATCCGTAGTACACCAACTCCGCATACCGCGGGATGAGCGAGTCGCGCAGGTGCATGACCTCACGGTCCATCGTCAGCGTTTCCATCTGGCGATGGGCGAAATGCAGGATCGTGCCCCCGGGCGTTTCGTACACGCCGCGTGACTTCATGCCGACGAACCGGTTCTCGACGAGATCGACGCGGCCGATGCCGTGTGTGCCGCCCAGTTTGTTGAGCGTGCGCATGACGTTGGCAGGAGACAGCTTCTTGTCGTTGACGGCGACGCAGTTGCCCGATTCGAAATCGAGTTCGACGTACTCGGGCTTGTTCGGCGCGTCTTCAGGCGAGACGCTGAGTTTGAACATGTCCTTGGGCGGCTCGGCCCACGGGTCTTCAAGGATGCCGGATTCAAACGAGATGTGCAGAAGATTGCGGTCCATCGAGTACGGCTTCTTCGCGCTGGCCTCGACCTGGATGCCTTTCTCGGCGCAATACGCCAGCATCTCGGCGCGGCCCTTGAACCGGTTGTGGTATTCCGGCAATCGCCACGGCGCGATGATCTTCAAATCCGGCGCGAGCGCGGCATAGGTCAGCTCGAACCGGCACTGGTCGTTGCCCTTCCCCGTCGCGCCGTGCGCCACCGTGTCGGCATTCTCCTTGCGGGCGACATCGACCTGCGCCTTGGCGATGAGCGGCCGCGCGATGCTGGTGCCGAGATAATACTGGTTCTCGTAAATCGCGCTCGCCTGGATGATTGGGAAAATGAAATCGCGCGCGAATTCCTCGACGAGATCAAGCGCGTAGAACTTGCTGGCGCCGGTGGCCTTCGCTTTCTTGTCGAGGCCCTTGAGCTCCTCTTCCTGGCCGATGTCGGCGCAGTACGCGACGACCTCGCACCGATACGTTTCCTTCAGCCAGTGCAAAATGACCGATGTGTCCAACCCGCCCGAATACGCGACAACGATTTTCATAAGTCTGCACTTTGTAAGACCGTTGCCGGAAAAAATCACGAAAAATCTGCGCCCCCACTGACCGTCTACTCGTGGGTTTTGCGGATGAGATACTTGGGTTTGCGGCCAATCTCGTAGTTCATGCGAACCAGATACTCGCCAATCATGGCAATGATGACGATGGAGAACCCCCATAGCCCGATCACCAGACCCATGACGCCGAGTAACCAACGGCGAGCGATCAACCCGACGAGTGCGCCCAGCCCGCCCAGTCCCACAGCGGTGAAACCGACAACCTCCACAAACTGAAACGGTTTTATGGTGGCTCCCATAAACACCGACATGAACTGGTCCAACCGCTCGAAGACGCTGTGTTTGGATGGCTCGCCCCCGAAACGTTCGTGGTGACTGACCGCCACCTCACCAACGCGTAAACCCAGCTTCGAGAACAGCACCGGAAACCAGCCCCGCGAGACCGAGTAATAGGAAATCTCCTTCGCGGCCGCGTTCGTGTAGGCGCGCAGGAAGCACCCGTAATCGTGGATCGGTGTCGGCGCATCGCTCCGGATGATGTGGTTGGTAATCAGCGACGGCAGTTTCCGCGAGAGGAACGGGTCCTTACGTTCCGTCCGCCAGCCGCACACCACGTCGTATCCTTCCTTCATCTTGTCCAGGAGCCTCGGGATGTCGGCGGGATCATTCTGCAGGTCGCCGTCCAGCGTGACAACGATGTCGCCCGCTGCCTTGTCGAAACCCGCATACGTGGCCCCGTGCTGGCCGAAGTTGCGCCGCAATTCGATGATCTTCAGCCACGGATACTGCGCGCGGGCCGCCACAAGCCTGGCGACCGTCGCATCCCGGCTGCCGTCGTCCACCACGACCACTTCATGGGGCGACGGAAGCTTTGGGAGCGCCTCAGCGATGCGCGCGAGCAGGGACCCGACATTCGCCTCCTCATTGTACACGGGCACAACGATTGACAGCGCCATGCTCATCTATCGCCACTGCCCCCTGCGCCGTCTGTTACCAATAGTTCCATCAACGTGGCCCGACATATACCAACTCCACGCCACGATTGACAAACCGTTTCGCTACCGCCTGAGATTTGCATTTATTTCCCACCAGCGCGTGGCTATGGATAGAGCGATGGATTCACCCGGTCAGACAAAGGGGTCGGAACGCGCCGCAGCGGAGAGCCGGTTCTACGACCGGTACGCCGAGCAGCTCACCGCGGAAACGCTCTCGCCCCTGCAGGTGTTTGCCCCGACGTGCCTGGAGAACGTCTACGTGCTTGAGCAGTTCGGCGATCTGCGCGGTAAACGCGTGCTCGATATCGGGTGCGGTCAGGGCGACACGTCCGTCTTTTTCGCGTTGCGCGGCGCCGAGGTCTGCGCGCTGGATGTGTCCGAAAAGATGGTGGAACTGACCGGCGCGCTGGCCAGCGTCTACGGCGTTGGCGACCGCGTGCGGGCCCGCGCCTGCCGCGTCGAGGACATGGATTATCCCGATCATCACTTCGACCTGGTGTTCGCTGACGGCGTGTTACATCACCTCGATATGGCCGCCGCCGTGCCCAACATTGTGCGCGTCATGAAACCCGGCGGACGCGGCATTTTTCTCGAACCGCAGAAGGGAAGCATTTTCAGCGAGATCTACCGTTTCTTCGCCAAGGATCTGCGCACCAATGATGAACGCCCGCTCGAACCGCGCGACTTCGAGTTTCTCGCCAGCCAGTTCGGGCACCTGGAGCATCGCGAATATCATCTGGTGTCCCTACTGCTGTTCACAATGCGCTTCGTGACACTCAAGCTGAGCGGCAACGCGTTCCCCTACTGGATGGATGACGTGCGGCAGGGTAAATACCATCCGCGGCTGTTGCGGTTCCTGCAAACCATCGATGACCGGCTGCTTCGCCGCGTCCCGCGGCTGCGGAAGTACACTTGGATGACGGTGATTACGGCGCGCAGAACTGTTGGCTGACCCCATGTGTCGCGAATACGCCGGATCCATCTCGTGCTACCGGGCAAACAGCCCGCGCGTGATGATCGTGGCGATCACCGATATGACATGGCGGGCCCGGATTTTCTTGCCCTCCGCGTAACTGCGTCCGTAATACGAGATCGGCACCTCGTAGTAGACCCGGCCGCGCTTGACGGCCAGTGTCAGGATTTCGGCCTGCTGTTCCCATCCCATCGTCTTCAACTCCTCGGGCTTGATCAGGGAACGACGAAATACCAGGTAACAGGTGTAAATATCGGTGAAGGTCGTGTTGTTGATCACGTTGAACGTGAGCGTTACAAAACGGTTCCCCAACTTATGCCAAAAGTACGCCACCCGCGTGCACGGCGGGGCTGCGATGCGGCTGCCGATGACGACGTCGGCGGAAAACCGCGTCACGGGCATCAACAACCTCGCGTAGTCAGCCGGGTCGTACTCCAGGTCGGCGTCCTGAAACAGGACATACTCACCGGTCGCGGCAGCCAACCCCGCCTTGACCGCTGCCCCTTTGCCGCCGTTGCAGGGCATTTTGATGAGCCGCGTGTACAGTTTCGGATTCTGCTCCAAAAGCTTGACGGTTTCGTCTCGTGAACCGTCGTCGACGACAATGATCTCGAACGAAATACCCGGGACCGCCTGCTCGTTCACGCGCTGCAGGATTTGAAGGATGGTATGTTCCTCGTTGTATGCCGGGACGAGAATGGAGACCTTTGTCATGGGTTCGCGGCCCTAACTAGAGGGATTCCAACCAGAATGCAAGTCCGGAAAGGAATCGAGTTGATAGCGGGGTGTCCTGAAAGAAACTACCGGACCGCTTCAACCGCGTTCTTGACTTCCCGCACTGCGAAAGATAGGATGGCGGCCATCATCCTACAGGCCTTT